>DBJWYX010000147.1:0-6414 GCA_052360825.1 Candidatus Wunengus sp. YC64 | reverse complement strand
TATAAAAATCTATATTTCAATTTATTCGTTGCAAACCCACCCCTATAATCCCCTCCCAAGAGGGGACTCCACAATTCCCCTCCTGGGAGGGGTTAGGGGTGGGTTTCTTATCTTGTGGAATTGTCCATGCCACCCGAAGGTCCGTGTAAATGAAATCCAATACGATTAAAGTGACATTACACGTAATCTGCCGTAACAAGTTTTGTTTTCTTGCCTTCAGATTCAATACCTGCAGCATGACCTGTGATGACAGGTAACGGTCTTTTCTTTTTTGATACTGTCGATTGTACTGCAGCGCCAGATGCCTTGTTCTCCATACCGACCTCTGCGCCGACCTTATTTACCAGATCATTGAGCGCCTGCGCCTGGGCTGTTAATTCCTCGCTGGATGCCGCTGTCTCTTCGGCGCTGGCTGCATTGTTCTGAACGACCTGGTCCATCTGCTGGATTGCC
The DNA here is from genome assembly GCA_052360825.1 of Candidatus Wunengus sp. YC64. Lineage (GTDB taxonomy): Bacteria > Planctomycetota > Brocadiia > Brocadiales > Brocadiaceae > Wunengus. The sequence goes on along the minus strand of DBJWYX010000147.1, from coordinate 5,961 downwards.
TTATTTATTTGCTGTATTCCATTGTTTTGCTCATCCGATGCAGAAGATATTTCATTTACCAGATCGGTTACTTTTTTTACCTGTGCGACCACACCGGTAAATACATCCTCAGTCTTCTTCACGAGTTCCATGCCTGTTGTTGCTTTATGTACACTATCCGTAATTAAGGTCGTTATATCTTTGGATGCCGTAGAACTTCTCTGGGCAAGATTCCTTACTTCTTCTGCAACGACTGCAAATCCCCGCCCATGTTCTCCGGCCCGGGCAGCTTCAACTGCCGCATTCAGCGCCAGTAAATTCGTCTGGAATGCAATCCCTTCAATGATCTTGATGATGTCAGCGATCTTTCCGCTGCTCTCATGGATATTTTTCATAGCATTATTCATCTCTACCACAGTAGTATTTCCATGTTCAACCGAAAGGTTGCATGCTGTAGCCAGTTTTGATGCCTCCTGGGCGTTGTCGGTATTTTGCTTTGTCATGGAAGTGATTTCTTCCATCGTTGCGGAGGTCTCTTGTATAGATGCGGCCTGTTCTGAAGCCCCCTCGGAGAGACTCTGGCTTGATTCGGATATCTGTTCCGATGCCGATGCAACATTCGATGCGCCGTAAATAAGTTCTGTAACCATATTTCTAAAGAGGGTAGTGATCTTTAATGGCAGCAATACCGTTACAAACGCACCCACCGACACGCTGACACCCACAGCAATCAAGGCAATAAGCCACATAGACCTTTGTAACCCCAATGTTTTTTGCGTCTCGCCTTCCAATAGCCCGGACATATTAACGCCTATCTGGTCTATGTTCTTCTGGACGGCAGCAACCAGCGGCGCTAGTTCTTCCCTGAGATGTTTTAAGTCTAATCGATAATCATTTCCACGCCTGATTGCAAAAATCTTTTCTGCATGGGATGTAAAAGATTCTTCTTCTTTGACAATACCCTTCACAATCTCTTGCAAACCCACTGACAGACCGCTGGATAAAGACTTTAACTTTGTTAAGCCCCCGTTGCGCATACCCTGGGCTGCTTCGAAGTCTTTGACAAATTTCTCATCAGCGCTTTCCATAAACCCGCGGATGGCCATGCCCCATCGCGCTGTGCCTGCACGATACTGTGCAGATGCATAGATTGCATCCCTTACTTCATTCGTACCGGGACTATTACTCAACTCTTCCATAAGCTTGTCTATCTTTTCATTTATTACTTTAAAAAGCGGTGTCATGTTTGTAGCGAAATAGTGAGCGGTTACATCATTTTCCGGACTGCGTCTTTTTTCAATAACCAGATTTGCCGATGTGTAAAATTTGTTCAGAGAACCTCCTATTTCTTTCAATAAATCCTTGTTTTGCTGTAAAATCCAGGAATTTGACAACTCTTCGAGTTTTCTGTAACTATCCTGCATCCCGGATTTTGTCTTTTCAAAGTCTTGTAAATACTTTTCATCGCCAGATGCAAGAAATCCCCTTATTCCTCCTATGGCCAATCCATAAAATCTCAGAAGTCTTTCTGTTCCTATCATGGACGGCGATCTGACGTTTAATACCGTTTGGGTAGTTGACGTCAGGCTGTTTAACCAATACAAGATCAATCCACCCGAGATAGCAGATATGAGAACCAATATCACGAAACTACCACCAATCTTTTTTCCCAACGTTAACTTCATAGTATTTCCCCCTTATAAAATTATAAATATTTATTCTTCTCGCTATTATCTTGAAAGACAATCTCTGTCATACGAGCCAGAAGAATTAACACTCCAGTTTAGATAAGGGGCACTTCTACCCAATAGGGTTTCGCCTCCCAGCGTACCGACTTATTTTACTGCAGAGTCAAAAGAACTAATTTAAAGCCATGTTCATAATACCTTCATGGCTGGTTCAATCTTGCAGGTTGAACCAGATGTTTTGAACCGGGCTATGTGCCTTAAATGAATATCAGCTATGGAAAAGCCGAATGTTTCGGTTCAATCGAGGACGATTGAACCAGCAATTAATACGAATGAACCAGCGATTAGGGAATTTCAAACCGCCTATGTAGTGGCAAGGCGCGCCTTGCCACTACTTGATTAAAAGCCGCCAAAGGCCTAATTTAAAGCCATATTCATAATACCACCCACATCTAAAATAAGACTCACACACCCGTCTCCAAGTATAGCGCTGCCAGAGACGCCTCTTACATTACGGAACTGTTCTCCGAGACTCTTAATAACTATCTGCTGCTGGCCCAGGAGGTCGTCAACAAGGACTCCGCATCTTCGTCCTTCTCCTTCAACAATCAGGATTAACGCCTCCCAGGGATTGGTTCTTTTTGGTTTAACGTTATATAAATTATGTAAACGCACAATTGGCAGCAACTTGCCTCGTATATTGAGCAGTTCACCGCGATGCTGTACTGTAGAAATGTGTTCCTTGTTCGGGCGGATAGATTCTTCGATGGAAAGCATGGGAATAATATATTTTTCATCACCAACCTTTACGATCATACCATCAATAATTGCCAGGGTGAGAGGCAGCTTAATGGAAATTTTAGTGCCTCTCCCTTCCACCGTGGAGAGGTCAACCTTGCCGCGCAAACGCTCAACGTTCCTTTTCACAACATCCATGCCTACGCCGCGCCCTGAGATATCGGTTATCTTTTCTGCCGTTGAAAATCCAGCGGCAAAGATGAGGTTATAGATTTGCTGGTCAGAGAGGGATGCATTTTCTTCAACCAACCCTTTTTCAATGGCCTTTTTCAAAATCTTATCTCGACAAAGTCCTTTTCCGTCATCTTCGATTTCGATAATGATGTTTCCGCCTTTGTGGAACGCATTTAATCGCACAAGACCCTCTGCAGGTTTTCCCTTGTTTACACGTTCATCTCGAGATTCGATTCCATGATCTACTGAATTTCTGATAATATGCACCAGTGGATCGCCAATCTCTTCAATTACCGTCTTGTCCAGTTCCGTCTCTTCACCAGATAGTTCCAATCGCACTTTTTTGCCCGCCTTTGTAGACACATCGCGTACAAGTCTTGCCATTTTTTGAAAGGTGGCTTTTAGTGGCACCATTCTCATAGACATAACCTGGTCTTGTATATCCTTAACGATTTTGCTCAATTGAGAAAGATTTTTGTTTGCGGCGGCATTGGTATTATTGTCGCTTCCTAATACTTCATTAATAAGGGCATTGGCAATTACCAGTTCGCCCACAAGGTTCACAAGGTTATCAAGCTTTTGGGTATCCACTTTTACTGTTTCAGCGGATTTTTTGCCTGTTGTTGATTGAACCTTAAGTGCATTTTCAACCTTTTCAGGAGTGGTTATCCCCTTTTCTACTAATATTTCACCCAGCGGTTTCTCTTGTTCTTGTAAAGCAATTTGCAATTGTTCTTGACTAACGTCACCACTTTCTAAGAGTATCTCACCGAGTTTTTTCGGTTCTGGAGGAATATCATCGACATCGTCTTGTGAAGTAGAGACAGGTTTAAAACCTGTCTCTACGTTATTTTGATTCTGCTGAAGAGCAGCGGATATCTTTGATAAGAGCGGTTGATAATCAATTACATCAATTGCAGCATCTTTGTTATTGGTTTTTTTCTCTACTGTTTCTCTTAGTTTCTTTAATATGTCTATGCCTTCGTAGAGAATTTCGATAATTTCCGGTGTTACTTTTAATTTAGCCTTCCTTGCTTCGTCCAGGAGGGTTTCCAATTCATGGCTTACTTTACCGATATCTTTCATCCCCAGGAAGCCGGCGCTGCCCTTCATGCTGTGAATGGGGCGGAATATGCTGTTAATAATGTCCACGTCTTCCGGATTCTCTTCCAATTGGAGTATTTTGGATTCTACGTCGTCCAGATGATCTCCGGATTCAACGAGGAATTCCTTAACAATTTCAACATCATCCATAATATTTGTAATGTCTTCCATGTTTTGTGCCCTCAATAATTAAATTAGCTCTTGCTTACGAGAAGTTGGCTGTTAGTTAAATGTTTATTAATTTTTTCGATTATTTTTTGCCTTGTAAAAGGCTTTACAAGAAAATCTACTGCACCGGATCGGACAGCGTGTATTACGTTATCCTGTGTTGGAGAAGAGGAACACATAATAATTGGTATATTACGGGACATAGCATTTCTTTTAACTCGCTCGCAGAGTGTTAAGCCGTCCATAATAGGCATATAAATATCCATCAACACGAGGTCAATATGATTTTTTTGAAGCATAGAGAGCGCATCATTAGGATTGCTTGTAACCATGACTTTATATTCGCTGCCCAGGAGTTTCCTGATGATTCGTAAGTCCGTATTTGAGTCGTCTACGGCCAGGATAGTTCCCTTGAAATCCTTGTCCTTCTCTTCGATTACCTCAGAAAAAAATTCTTCGCCGATCAATTTTGATATGCTTAAAATAAATTGGGCGTCATCAAAACCCAGGACCCTCATCGTGGCAGTTAGCGTTAAGCACTCTTCATTTAAGATTTCTTCACTGAGCACGGTGTTTATATTCTCTTTGTTAATTACCGTTGTGCTTGTTAGTTTGAGATGGATAGGCTTGGGCAGTTTTGGCCTTAATTCATTATCTAACATACCGCATATCTGGTTTGTAAATTCCTTAAAGGCATCTAAACAATCACCATCAAGAATACCTTTGTTTGCATTTTCACGCACTGCGGCATCATCAAGAGTCAACACAAGGCTGCCAATGGTGATCGCTTCCTTTATGGTAAGGATGAAATATATTTCTCCTTCATAAAATTCCTCAATTGCAAATCGTGCTATTACGCTATTCGATGCGGCATTCTTTAAGAAAGAGTCCAGGGTTGTCGATTGCAATATAGGGTTTGTGAGGAAGAACTGCTTGTTCATCAGCTTGCCACAATCAGTGCAAATCCGTGGAAACGTGCTTACCAGGGTTTCCTCCAGTTTGGATGAAGATATCTTTTTAGCCGGATTATTTTCCATTGTCGTCATTGTTCCGTAAATGTATTATTTATTGGATTCTTTTAGCAATAAGCCCACATCAAACTTTTCACCGGCGGAAAGAAATGGCGTCATTAACCACGGGTCCTTACTAAAACAAGAGAGTGTTGTATCTGCTACAACAGGGTGGTTATTTACCGCTGTTATCGATAGACCTTCTCCTGCGATTACAATGGGGATAGAAAGGTGCATGTCGCCGTATTGCGCAGTAAGCTTTGTTTTTACGTTTCCGGCGATCATGTTCGATACCTCGCCAATAGCATCTTTCACATCATTGTTAAATTCGGCAAGGTCTGTCATCAGCATGGTTGATGCAACCTTTAGCGCAAATTTTTTTGAACAAAACAAGGCAATAACGCCGTGATATTTCCCTGTGAAACTAACCATGCCAATGACGTCGGTTTTTATCTGCGTATCGTCTTCAAAAAAAGCGGTATCATGTTGTAAATCCAACATGATCATAGTTTCGAATAACGTTTTTGTGGAACTGGTAATGTCTGATGCGATACTTTCTATAACTCCTTCGATAGCCGCCATGAATGGGTTCCCCTTTCTTTTTATGGTTTCGTTATAATATATGCACAAGACATGAGCATATGTATTACTTCACGAGCAAAAAATTTCCTAACTTAGACTTTAGCTGATCGGGTGTAAATGGCTTAGTCAGATAACCATTAGCGCCGCTATTTTTTGCCTCTTCGATTTTTGCCTCGCCGCCTTCGGTAGTCACCATAACAATAGGAATGTTGCTTTTTTGTCCGGAGCCTCTGAGGGCTTTGACGAAATCTATCCCTGTCATGTTTGGCATGTTCCAGTCACACAGTATTAAGTCAATATTATTGGCAGTGGCTTTTTCCAGTCCTTCCCTACCGTCTCCCGCCTCAACAAATTCATCTACCAGTAACCCGGATTGTTGAATGTTTCTTTGAATAATCTTTCTCATGACTGCTGAATCATCAATTATTAATACTTTCGGCATGTTTATCACCTTCCTT
>DBJWYX010000146.1:0-6485 GCA_052360825.1 Candidatus Wunengus sp. YC64 | reverse complement strand
TGTTACCACCAATATATTTTTTATTTATCGTAGTGAATGCAAGCGCTGGATTCCAGGAACCATCCAGAATCCCAACAATGGTTACGTCCCCAATGTCGTCCCCGTAAAAAGCCATGTAACCTGTGAAAATATAAGGGGCGTTCACAATAACCTTAACTTCCTGATAGAGTCCGCCTCTGGCTGTTCCGTTGTGGCCTATTTGCTGTGTCAGGGCAAAAAAGCCGCTCGTTGCGGGTGGTACGGGAGTGCCAATGGTGCCTGGAATTGCAATGGTCATGTGGATGGGTGATTCTACGGGGGCGCCGTCTCCATCCCAGGGGTAGGTTTCCCAGTACTTCCAGCCTGTGACGTCTCCGGTTTCAAAATCCCCATTCTTGAGTAATTCTGCCGCAGACAGAGATCGTAATACAAACAGGCTGCAGATTAAAATCAGTAAAATATGCCTCATACCATTAAAAACGCTGATTAAAAAAAGTTTTGTGACCTTTCGTGTATTTCGCGGGTTGTAAATATTATACAAAGGAAAAATACAACCCCCTGTTTCCCCCTTTGTTAATGGGGATTAACTCGTTTTGGTTTTAGTTTTTTATAGATTGCGTATTCCTCATCCGCCTCTTCTTTCATCCCTGTTTTTTCATAAACAATACTGAGGTTAAAATGGGAAATGGCGTAACCTGGGTCTGCTTCGATAGCCTTTTTGTATTCCTCCATTGCTTCGTCATACATTCCCTTTCGCAGGTAAAGGTCGCCGACTTCGTTGTGCACATCGGCAGAACTTGAACTAAGTTTTCGTGGAGAAGGTTCTTTTTTTTCGATAGTTGGTTTGGTTTCTTTTCCGTAGGATTTGGGCGTGGATGACGCAATGCGGCTGTGTGCAGATGCGGGTATAGACACAGTTGCCATTTTGATTTCTCCTGCACGCAATAAACTTAATTTAACATCTTTGCCGGCGTTAGCGTCAATCATCTGTCTTAGCTGATTTTTATTTTCGATTTTATTGCCAGCCCATTCTGTAATAAGGTCCTCTACCGTAATATCCGCATTTGCTGCAATGCTTCCAGGCATGATGTTGACAACAATCACACCGTTTTGTGATTTTTTAAATCCAAACCACTCTCTATTTTCTCTGGTAAGGTTGCACAAGAGGAGTCCCAAAGGGTTATGGGATTCCATAAATACGACCGCAATACCCTTGCACCACGATGTATGCTTTATGCCGTAATCTGTTCCGCCCAACTCGCCGTATCCCTGCCAGGTTTTTGAAGCCCCGGTGTCGTATTGGACATTAATTACTGCCTGAGCGCCCGCGGCGGCTGCCTTTTCTTTTATTTTAAAAGCCAGAATATCATGCCCCGAGAAGCCGAACTCTCCCAGACTAACCTCACCCAATTTTTTATAAGTAACATCTATGTCGCCAGCGCATACGAATATTTCACCGCCTTTTTGAGCCAGAGAAGACTGCGCGCCCTTTTTTGGTTCAAGGGTGGCTTCCTCTTTTTTGAAAGGGGACATTTTTTTTAAATACTCGGTGGAACCACAGCCTGTCACAAAAATGACGAGGGCAAGAGAGAGCAGCTTTTTTGTATTCATTCTTTTATTTATTCTTTCTCTTAAATTTTGACTTTATTTTTGATTCAATATTGATTACATATCGATTGTAAAATTTAGTCTTCTTCAACTTGGCAACGAGAGCAGGTTTCCCCGGGAAACTTGTGATATAGAATCCTGCTAAGATTGTAAGTAATCCTGGACCAGGGGTGAAAATCAACATAAAACCAATGATTATAAGACAAACCCCGCCGGTGTTCTTCGCAACGTTTTTTACCACTTTCTTCATCCGCATTTCCTGAGCATAAAATATTTATGTACGGGACGCGACACCTTGACGATCACCTTTTGCCCCGCATGGGCTGCCTCAATTGGCTCATTGTGTTCGTTTCTAAGATCCAAAAGCACCTGGCTAAAATCTTCGGTCAAACGCATTCCTATTATTTCTACGGGTGTGTTACTCAGGAATCTGTTTTTTGCCAGGACCTCTGCCGTTCCATCTGAAAGAACGTTATTAATCATGCCCAGATAATCATATTCTTTTATGTAGGAATTCCCAGGGTGTGTTGTCTGGCTATTATACCCTTGATTTCCAAAAAAGAAGCCTGTTCCGTACTCCCGGTGACTAACCTTTTCAAGCTCGGATAACCATCTTTGATCGTATACATATCCGACGGGATCGGCAAAATAACGATCCAATGCCTCTCGATATACCCTTGTTACAGCGGCAACATAATACGGGCTTTTCATACGTCCTTCGATTTTCCATGCCGAAACGCCTGCATGTACCAGTTCCGGAATGTGTTGAATCATACAAAGGTCCTTGGAACTCAGGATAAAAGTGCCGCTCTCGTCTTCCACAATGGGATATGTCTCGTCTGGTCGTTTTTCCTCTTTAAGTATGTATTGCCATCGGCATGAATTCGAGCAGTCTCCCAGGTTTGCATGCCGGTTGGACATAAAACTGCTCAGGAGACAACGTCCTGAGTACGACATGCACATAGCGCCATGCACGAATACCTCGGTTTGTATTGGGGAATTATTGGTAATCTCTTTAATTTCACCAAGAGTCAATTCTCTGGCCAGGACGGCCCTCTTCATGCCCTGTTGATGCCAGAACTCTATAGCTTTTGCATTGGTAGTGTTTGCCTGTGTACTCAGATGAATGGGAATATGAGGTGCAATTTCTCTTACCGTCAGAAAAATCCCAGGGTCTGAGACGATTACAGCATTTACAGGGATTTCAGCAAGTTTTTTTACGTAAGAACGTATACCCTTAATATGATAATTACGTGCAAAGATATTTAAGGCAACATAAATTTTCTTGCCTCGCTCGTGAACCCAGGCGGTGGACGCCTTTATTTCCTCTATGGTCAGATTGGTTGCGCCCATCCGTAGATTAAAACCCTCTCCACCTACATAGACTGCATCGGCGCCGTATTCAATCGCAGTCTTGAGCTTTTCAACATCACCAGCCGGTGCAACCAGTTCTGGTTTTTTGTATGAGGTATTGTTGAGGTGTATCATTTCTTAATCCTATCTAAATAGCCCTGCAATATTAATTGGGCGGCTATCATGTCAACTCGGTCTTTTCGCTTTTTCCTGGAAAGGTCTCCTTCCAGCATGGCTTTATGCGCCCGGACTGTGCTGAGTCGTTCATCAATGGTATTGACCGGTATGGTAACATGCTTTTTTAAAAGGTCAACAAAGGCCATAACGGCTTCCGCTTTTTCTCCCAATGAATTATCCATATGTTTGGGTAAACCAACGACAATCTCGTTCACCTCTTTTTCCCGAAGTACATTCAATATTTTTTGAATGTCTGCCTGAATATTTGTGCGTTCTATAGTGGGCAAACCCTGAGCTGTAATTCCAAGGGGATCACTGATAGCTATCCCGATTCGCTTTTCACCATAATCAATTCCCATAATACGCATAATAGAAACGAGCTCCATTTATAGTAAACGTTAAAAGAAAGTTGTCATTGCGAGGAGGAACGACGAAGCAATCTCAAAACAGGGATTGCTTCGCTGTCGCTCGCAATGACGTTTTATGTCAACTTATTTAATACGCTCACTATAGTTATATCTATTAGTACCCAAGGCACATTAATAAAATGCCGGTGCTAATGGGTACGAGTAAATTATCCAGCGACTTCAGTGGCAGCGATTCAATTATACTCGAAAACGATGCGGCGAGCAAAGCATAGGAAATGGGTAAGTAGATCAATCCACAAAGGAAGGCCACAATCCAGGCCGCTATCGTGCCTTCCCAACTCTTTTTTTTGTTATAAAATATACGATGGTTACCCATGCTTCGTCCCACTATGGTAGCAGCCGCATCAGCAAAGGCCACGATCAGTATGACGGTACTTGCGATAATTGCAGGGAAAAACAGCAAGGCAAGGATTGCCCCCAGCACCAGGGTTATTGGTCCAAATGCAATACCTCGCTCTTCCATCCTGCGAATGCTGGATTTAGTTATGCTTCCTAACATAGGGAATGAATATCCGTTTATTCTTAGACATTCTGAGATCAGATAAACAATCGGTAAGGCGAAGAGTACCGTTAGGGTTGTGTGGTAAATCATACTTGAAAATACAGGCACACATGCGATGAGTATATGTAAGAGTTTTCTGCGGATTTCCTGATACCAGGAGTGTGTGTATTGTTTACGCATGCCAGCGAAAAGGGTCTTGTAGGTATCGGCAGCCTCTATATCCAAAATGTCCAGTACTTCTGCAAGATTCCCGCTGTCAATCAGGTACTGCGCCTGCTTTCGGACAGGATAATGGGCATTAACACCGATGTTGATACTGGCTTTATGCATGATATTGAGATTGTTCCGGTCGTCCACAAGGACGATTGTGTCTTTCCATGCAAGGTTGTTTTCGTGTAATATCTCTTCGATGATTTCTTTCTTCCCTATGGATTTGGAGAGACGGCCAAACACCTCGCCCGTTAATTGGCTGTTATCTATATCAATCTTAACACCGTAACCGCAATTTGCTGATAATCTGGCCGTAAGGTCTTTTACAAAGAGGTCAGGCACTCCACTGCTGATGAGTACCACTCGATATCCGTGATTATGTAATGTTTCGATCGTTTCCCTTGCATGTTTTATTACGGTAATATTCTGATAAACTTTTTTGGCCTGTTCAAGCGTAATGCCTTTAAAACGTGCATAAACCCTTGCTATTAATTCCTGGATGGATATTTTGTTTATGTTAAACAGAAAGCACAACAGGGCTGTTCGGATATAAATCAATATCCCGGCGTGACGCGCAAGGTGCAAAATAAAGTGCCCTTTAAAGAGGACACCGTCTACGTCCATTACGACAAGTTTTTTAATGGGGCTATTTGTCATTAATTGAGTGTGTTCAATGAAACAATTACCTAACGCAAAGCGTAGCCGCTACCAATGTGAATAAAGGTGACGTGTGGCAGTGGCGCGTGACTTTTTTCTCGTCACACGTCACTCGCCACCATTTCTAAGAACTTGTGAATAAAAGAAGTTTTTGTTAAGTAATACTACGCCTTAAATTTTGCGTATATTCGGTGCTTGCCGTATATAGCTAAAACATTCCCCCTACCATCCGTTTTACAATGCCTAAGCCAATAAATACAACTATAGGGGAGAAGTCTATACCTTTGAAAGGTGGGATGAGTTTTCGTACAGGATTTAATACAGGGTCTGTAATTTTATAGAGGAATCGAATGGCCTGATTATAAGGATTGTGCGGCACCCAAGAGATTACTATTCTAACAAGTATCGCAATTTCATAAAGTCCAATGAGTTTACCTAAAAGGTCTCCCATGTAAAAGCTCCTTTTCCAATGAGTAGAAGGATAAATGTTTTATATACTTATGATAGACATGATGGAAAATTTTATCATAGGTCAATACATAGAGCAACAAAAATAAATGTAGGGAGATACGTCTGTTGAAGGATATGATTGCTTGAAATATGGGATATAGCATGGTAAAATTTCCTCGTAATAGTTTAATAGTATTGGAATTTTCTTTTGGACGCAGATGAACGCGGACTTCGTCGTGATGGTTCGACAAGTCTTCGGCGTGAGCTCAGACGAACGCTCACCATGCACGACACTACATCCTGAGTCTATCGAAGGGTCAGTCGAACGATTGTCGGGATTGAAATAAGGAAGAAAAGGAAGCAAATGAAGATCGGTGGCAACTCCATTGGTATCAAGAACACCACACAAATTATTTTGGATGAAATACACTCTGTGCTTGAAAAGATTGACGAGAGGGCGTATGAGGAGTTTCTTTCGTCTATTCTTAATGCAAAAAATATCTTTGTGACAGGTCAGGGGAGATCGGGTCTGGTATCCCGTACCTTTGCCATGAGGCTTACCCACATCGGCTTGAATGCTTACTGTGTCGGAGACGCCACAACCCCAAATATTGATAAGGGTGATTTATTAGTAGCATGCAGCAGTTCCGGCAGTACTCATATCACCCGTTATATTGCAGGGCTGGCTAAAAAGTCGCAGGCTGCCATAGCAGCGGTAACCTCTCACAAAGACTCGCCGCTTGCGGGACAGGCAGACATTATTATCGAGCTGCCTGTACAGGAAGTAAGCACCAACTACAAACATAGCGGGTCCATTCAGTTCCGGAACACGCTTTTTGAGCAGGCGTGTCTCGTGTATCTGGACGGAGTCATCCTTTCGCTTGTGAATAAACTGAACAGTTCTGAAAAGGACATGCACAAGCGGCATTCCAACCTCGAATAAGTCCCACCGCAAAAAGGGGATTCAAACCAACCAGATGGTAGGGGCACGGTGCTCCGTGCCCTTATTATTGGGTACACATCAGCATGCCCCAGCGAGACGACCTCAGGGCTGGTTCAATATTGAAGATTGGCGTGCCCAGTAAAGGGTACTGTTTTCTAACGGGTGAAAGACCCGTCAT
>DBJWYX010000145.1:0-6564 GCA_052360825.1 Candidatus Wunengus sp. YC64 | reverse complement strand
GAATGTAATCTTTCTTTATATTCTTCTCCCTCATAACAACCCTTACCCATGTGACATTTACAGCCACTATTGCCTGTATATTCTGCGCCAATAGATATATTAGAAGTTAAAAACCCTAATGAATAAGCAGAAACTACAATACCTCCCAACAAATAACTCATCATTCTACCACCGAACATTTAAAATCTCCTTTCCCGTATCATGAAATAAAGAACAAATACAAAACAATCTATTTTTACGTCAAAAACATCTTATTTTTACAATCCTTACTTATTTTATTATAAAATATTACGTATCGTAAATTGAACACAGTAAATATTCTAACTGTTTGATAATTATGAGAATGTTTTGTGGCAAATTTTAAGAGCACATAAATTAGCATGCTTTTTAAATAGTGTCAAGAAAAAATTCTTTTACCCATTTAGATTAATGTTAGTTTTTCGATAGAAGATTTTCTACAAAATTGGTGTTAATATTACCATTCGCAAATTGAGGATGTGTTATTAAGTCCAAAGCTAATGGGATGGTCGTTTTAATACCCTCAATGACATATTCACTTAATGCCCTTCTCATGCAAGCAATCGCTTCTTCCCTTGTTCTTTGGTAAACTATTAACTTGGATATTAATGAATCATAATATGGGGGCATTTCATACCCGGCATGCACATGTGAATCAACTCTTACTCCCCTTCCACCCGGGTGATAGTATGTTGTAATCTTTCCAGGTTGAGGCCTAAACCCATTGTAAGGATCTTCTGCATAAACTCGGCATTCTATAGCCACACCCTGATTATGAATTTTTTTCTGTTTTACATTCAATCTTTCCCCATAGGCAATCATTATTTGCTGCTTAACCAAATCGATACCAGTCACCATTTCTGTAACAGGATGCTCAACCTGCAGGCGAGTATTTACTTCTATAAAATAAAAATTACCCAACTTATCCACCAAAAACTCAACAGTACCCGCATTTGTATAATTTACTGCCTTTGCAAGCTTGATTGCGGCCTTACATATTTCTTCTCGCAGGCGCTCAGATATGTGAGGAGAAGGTGACTCTTCGATAAGCTTTTGATGCCTGCGCTGCAAGGTACAGTCCCTTTCCCCCAAGTGAATAATATTGCCGTAATTATCGCCAAATATTTGAACCTCGACATGGCGCGTATCTTCAATGTACTTTTCTATATAGATAGAAGAGTCTTTAAATGCAGCCTCTGCCTCACGCTGTGCAATTGCCAGTGAATTTACAAGACTTATATCATTGTGCGCTACACGCATTCCTCGCCCACCGCCACCAGAAGAAGCCTTGATAATTACTGGATATCCAATCTTGTGTGCAATATCAAGTGCTTGTTGCTGACTTTTTATAACAGATTCACTACCAGGAACTACCGGGACTTTATGAGCAATGGCAATTCTTCGTGCCTCAGTTTTATTTCCGAGTTTTTTCAGTACTTCTGATCTGGGGCCTATGAATACGATATTAGAAGATTCGCAAACCTCTGCAAAGTGACCTACCTCTGACAAAAAACCATATCCTGGATGAATTGCTTCAATATCCGTAATCTCTGCCGCACTAATTATACTGGGAATATTCAAATAACTGCTCTCGGCATCGGCAGGACCAACACATACGGTGATGTCTGCTTGTTTTAAGTACGCTGCATTTTCATCAGCCTTTGAACATATTGCAACTGTTTCTATCCCCATTTCGCGACAAGCCCTGATAATTCTTAATGCAATCTCACCTCTATTTGCGATCATTATCCTGGAAAACATAGTTCGAATATCCGCTATTTATTACGCTCCGTATACAAAATCCAATCAATTCTCTTTTGTCGTGGGTCTAACACGAAATAGTGGTTGACCATATTCTATAGCCTCACCATCACTCACAATAATTTCAACAAGTTCACCTACGGTTTCAGCTTTCACTTCATTCATTATTTTCATTGCTTCAATTATACAGACAACAGTCTCTTCATTTACAAAATCTCCCACATTAACACATGGGTCAGCGCCAGGAGAGCTAGCCCTGTAAAATGTTCCTACCATAGGTGAAATGATTTCTACAAAATTTTCACTTTCCTTTGATAGTGCATGAGGCGGGAGTTCCTGCTCTAATTTGGAAGGGTGGATTGAAGGGGTCGTCATTGGTGAGATTGTATGCGTATATCCAATCTCACTTTTTTTGAGTCTTATTTTATTTGCATCCTCATGGATTTCAATCTCAGATAAGTCGTTTTCATTCATAATCGAAATCAATTGCTTTACCTTGTCTATAATGCTCATTACCGTTTCCTTTGTGGAGTTTTCTATTTAATTATGAAACAGGAAAGCCAACAAAACAATCAATATTTATTGAATAAAGAGGGTGTATCCCTTGTTAAGTATGAATGTAGCAAAAAAGAAAAAGGATTGGATCAAAATGATGGGTTACACTGAATAGTTTTTTCAATGGTTATCTGTGATTTTTACAAAGAGATTCTAAAGGTTTAATTTTATGTTACTATTTCTGTTAATCTTTTAGGCACATGACTTAAAACATTACATCCTTGAGGAGTTACTAATACAATATCCTCTATTCTAATACCTCCCCACCCTGGAATATAAACACCTGGTTCTATTGTAAATACCATACCCGCTTCTAATATTTCTTCGCTTCTCGCATTAATAGTGGGACATTCATGAACCGCAAGTCCGACGCCGTGTCCTAATCCATGCCCAAAGTACTTCCCAAACCCTTTTTCTGCTATATAATTCCTTGCGGCGTGGTCAACATCTTTTGACATTCGCCCTGGTTTTACGCTATCAATGGCGAAACATTGTGCATCCAATACAATTTGGTATATCTTTTTAAATTTCGGGGATATTCTATCTATGAAACTAATTCTTGTCAAGTCGGAATTATAAAACTGAAAACTGGCACCCCAGTCTATTAAGATTGCATCGTTAGCTTGTATTTCTCTATTTGTTGCATGTGCATGTGGCTGTGAAGCACGTGCACCTGCTGCGCAAATTATTTCAAAAGAACTTTTCTCTCCACCCTGCTTTCTTATTTCAAACTCTAAAATATCCGCTAAATTCTTTTCAGTTAACCCTGCTTTTATTTTTTTTCTAATGTTGCTATATGCCTTTTCGGCAATATCGATAGCTGTCTGTATTATTTTTATTTCTTCCTGTGTTTTTCGCTTTCTATACTTTTCAATAATTCCTTGAGTAGGTATAAAACGAATCCCTTTTACATTATTTTTTATTTCACTGTATTGATTAAATGTCACATATAAAGACTCTATATAGAGCTTTTTAATATTAAGCTGCTTTAATTTTTTACAAATTGTCTTTATTAAAGAAATTTTCCTTTCTATTATCCTGATCCATGGAACATCGCGCTGCGCTTGTTCTAAATACCTAAAGTCAGTAAATAAATAATCATTCTTTTGTGTAATTAAAAGAATGCTTTCAGAGCCGGTAAATCCCGTAACATAACGGATATTGATTTCATTCGTAATTAAAAAGGCATCTACTTTATCTTCTTTTAATTTTTCCTTTAGTTTGTCTAAACAATACATAGCATTGCAGATGGCTTATCTTTTCTCTTTCTTAATTCTTTCCATTAACTTCTCAATGGACAACTTAAATTGTTTATCGTTTTCTATTTGTTCGTTCACCTTTTTTATGGCAAACATTACGGTAGAATGTTTCTTGCTGCTAAAGTAATTTCCAATTTGTTGATAAGACCAATTAAGGAGTGTTTTTATCAAATACATACACACTTGACGCGGAAATGCTATAGATTTTGTTTTTTTATTCGAGTGAAGGTCGGTACGCGATATGTTGAAATAAGTAAGCACTGATTCTTCAATCTCATTGATTTTAATAATCTTTCCTTCATTACAGAAAAACTCACTCAGGACTTCATTTGCCAATTGGAGGTCTATCTTCTTCTCATTGAATTTTGCATGGGCGGACAGTGTTATCAGTGCGCTTTCAACCTCTCTCACATTATCATTAAATTTTTCTGCAATGAATTCCAATACATCTTCAGGGAAACATACGTCAAATTTTGCCGCTTTCGACCGCAAAATTAAAAGTCTCGTAACGTACTCGGGTTTATCTATTTTGATAACCATACCCGACATAAATCGACTTGCAAGGTTTTCTTTTAACTGGCCTATCATTTTAGGATGCGCATCACTCGCCAATATGATCTTTTTGGATAATTCATACAGGGCATTAAAGGTATGCAAAAATTCTTCTTGCGTACTTTGCTTGTTAGAAAGAAAATGAACATCATCTATGAGAAACATGTCAGCATTTCTAAACTTTTGCCTAAATGCTTCGATTTTTCCTTTTTGTAACGAATAAATAAATTCATTTGTCCACTTTTCAGCCGACATATATATTGCATTTACATTTTGTTCTTCTTTAGCCTTATTCAAAACCCCTTGGAGAATATGGGTTTTCCCAACACCAACAGTACCATGAATAAAAAGAGGATTAAACGCAGGATATTTGTCTTTAATCATCTCGAGGGCTGCTGTATAAGCAAGCCTGTTGTTAGGACCGACCACAAATTCTTCTAACTTTAAAATTCTATTTACCTGTGAATGGTTTTTGCTGCTATCGGCTTTTTTTTCAGTTAAAGGAAGGGTATTTGTTATTGAACTGTTTTCTCCTTCACCGCTTTTCATGATAGAAAATCTAATATCAAGATCTTTATTGTTTACTAAGTTACCAATCCCTTCTCTCAATATATTTGTAAAATTTTCCTGTAACCACACCTGAGTAAAAATATTCGGAACTATAATATTCGCATAATTATCATTGAAAGATTCAAGGCGGGTGTTTTTGAACCATAAATTGAATCGTAAAGGACCTACCCTTTCTCGAATATTTTGAAGAACGTCGTCCCAGACTTTTGAATAAGATTCCATATTCCCCTTACTATGTTACTTGAGAATAAAATTGAATTGGAAATGAATGAAAAACTATTTATGAAGGAGGGCGATATTAACAGAACAATTTCTGTGTGTCAAAACAAAAAGAAGTTCTCATTCATAGAATTTTTTTGGCATGTAAAAAAGAAGTACGTAACAGTTCAATCAATAACGTAATTAAAAAAATTTACTGACTTCTAATGATCGAGAAATAAATCTCTAAAAAAATTATTTACCGTTTTCATTTTTCATTAATAAAAACGTTATGTTTGTAATTGTATAATAGATTAAAACTTAGATATATGCAATTCCACTCTGTTCATAAATTGTTCACAATTAAAAAACAAAATCTCAATCACCTTTATTTTGATTTGTTTTCGATAGAGAATTAAATTGTTGATAAATTGTGGATTATTGGTTAATGATTGAAAATATATTTATCTTTAAGCTGTTGATAATGGAATACATATTGCGATATTTATTTATTCTTGTTTGAAATATCAGAATGTTAATAACTAATATCGGCTGGTAATAAATTTATTTTTTGAGAAAAAAACGTTGATACTTTAGACAGTATTTCGAACGAAAAATTATGGTGGAAATCCGGATCCGCTTCTTGTGTGGTGAATTTCTGATAGACATTCACCATGAGAATGGAAAAGAAGAGAGAAAAGGGATGTGTTCTCGTTATGTATTCTGTATTTCAATAGTTCGTTTATGAGAACTTATTTCACATTTTTCTTCAACTCTGAAATGTAAGCAGGTAGCTGCTTATACAGATACTTCTTCTTGCGAGGCTTTCTTTCTGATATGACGTAACCTGCAAGTATAGGCATGGCTATCGTAGCATCGCTATAAATTACCACGTGATTTTTTACTTCTTCACTGCGTATCTTACCCCATGATATTGCCTCGGTTGGCGTTGCCCCTGAAAGTCCACCCCATTGAGGTGCATCGGTGGTGATTTGGATAAAGTAATCATGTCCACCTTTATTAATATCCAATATCTGTGCCAGGGTAGGCTGCGTCTGCATGTAGAAATTTTTAGGAGAACCACCACCTATGCTGATTACACCATTCTTTTTACTGTTGAAAACAATGGCAGTGGATTGAAGGACATCGAGGTCTGTATCAATGATCAAATTTTTACCCTGAAGCTTGAGATAAGACAGGTTCATTCCGATAGACGAATCGCCGGGTGAAGAGACAAATATGGGTACATGGTGTTTCGCTGCCTGAGCCACAAAACTCAAGCGAGGTGACGGAGTGTCTGTTAGAACTGCCTTACCTAAATTGTAGTGAAAATCGGCTGTGGAAATTGGTTCGGTTGTGGATATTGTTCTGGCCACATCCTGGATGAATTTATCTGTTTTAAGCAATAACTCATCTGTAATAAAGATATCATAAATACGTTCAATGCCTGCCTCGTAAAGCTCTGAATCGTCTACTCTAAAATCTCCCTGGTGTATAGGTAAATTCAATGCAAAATGAAGATCGTGATAGAGGTTCGCTCCGGTAGAAATAATAAAATCTACAAAACCTTTCTCTATAAGAGAAATGAGTATACCACCCATGCCCGTGGGAGTCATGGCGCCTGAAAGGGTTAAGCCGACAGTCGCATTAT
>DBJWYX010000144.1:0-6570 GCA_052360825.1 Candidatus Wunengus sp. YC64 | reverse complement strand
AAATAATATTCGTTTATAGGAACCAGTAACCCGCCGATACCCTCGACAATCATATATTCGTGTCTTTCGCATAACGTGTCGTAGGCCGTATTTATTTTATCCGTGTCTATTTTTGTATTGCTCAATCGTGCCGCTACCGTGGGGGCAAGTGGTTGTTCAAGGCTTATGGGATTGATAAATTCGTATTCATCCTCCACTTCCGCCAAAAATTTTAAAAAGACTGCGTCGTCAGATATCAGCGCATTATTGACTCGTTTGCAGCCCGTAGCAACCGGTTTCATAACGCCAACGTTCAGCCCTTTATTTTTGTAAAGGGCTGCCAATCCGCCTGCCACAAGGGTCTTTCCCACACCTGTATCTGTGCCTGTTATAAAATATCCTTTTGTCATAACGATTCCTCCTTTTTAAAAAATAAAACTCCTCAAAGGAAA
Source organism: Candidatus Wunengus sp. YC64 (assembly GCA_052360825.1). Lineage (GTDB taxonomy): Bacteria > Planctomycetota > Brocadiia > Brocadiales > Brocadiaceae > Wunengus. Next base: position 6,139 of record DBJWYX010000144.1, on the reverse strand, counting down.
ACATGAAAATCAGGAATATTATTCTGTAACCATTCGTATAGACTCATAAATAATATCGAGTAGTCTGTCTAATTCATCAGTTTTGATAATTAATGGCGGCATAATAACAGTGATATGCCCAAGCGGCCTGATAAGCAAGCCTTGTTTTCTGGACGCGAGGCAGACCTTAATCCCCACCCGTTCTTCCCAGGGGTATGGCTCTTTTGTGGTTTTATCCCTAACCAATTCGATCGCTGCAATAAGGCCGCGTTGTCTAACATCTCCAACGTGTTTTAACGATTCAAAAGATTTAAGTTTGGTTCGTAAATGATTCATTTTGGGTTCTAAATTTTCCAGGATATGTTCTTTATCAAACAATTCCAGACTTGCCAGCGCTGCCGCACAGCCTAAGGGATTTCCTGTGTAGGTGTGTCCGTGGAAGAAGGTTTTTAACTCAGCATATTCCCCTAAAAAGACATTGTAGATTTCTTCCGTGGCGAGTGTGGCGGCCAAGGGCATATAGCCTCCATTAATACCTTTTGACAGGGACATGATATCAGGCACTACATCTTCGTGTAAGCAGGCGAACATTCTGCCCGTGCGTCCAAAACCGGTAAGCACCTCGTCCAAAATAAGCAGGACGTTATATTTCTTGCACAAGGCGTGCACACCTGATAGGTAACCCGCCGGATGGATGATCATCCCTCCGGCCCCTTGCACCAGGGGTTCCATAATCATTGCGACAATACGGTCTGAATTGTTCTTCAGAATGTTTTCTAAATCATCAAGACACGCCAGAGAGCAATTTTGGGGCTGTTTTCCCAGTGGACATCGATAGCAATAAGGCGAAGGGGCAAGGTGTGTCTTAAAATACAGCGGACGAAAAGCGCCGTGAAATATTTCTATTCCACCGACACTCATCGTCCCAATGGTATCTCCATGGTAACCGTATTGTAATGCCACAAACTCCGTCTTGTCCTTAAACCCCTTGTGCTGCCAGTATTGAAGCGCCATTTTGAGGGCAACTTCATTTGCCGTAGAGCCGTTATCTGAATAAAAGACCTTCTTCAATCCTTCCGGCGCGGTCTCAACGAGTTTTTTTGCTAATTCGATGGCTGGTATATTGGATGGACCTAAGAGTGTGGTGTGTGCTATCTTGTCGAGCTGCTTCTTTATTGCCTCATCAATCTCCCTCTTGCGATGACCGTGTATATTGCACCACATGGATGAAATCCCATCGATGTACTTTTTGCCATTGACGTCCTTAAGGAAAACACCGCTTCCTTCTTCAATAATCAGGGGCGCTTCTTTCACATAATCCTGCATCTGCGTAAAAGGATGCCAGAGGTACTGCCTGTCCCAGGTTTGTAATTGTTCTTTATAAGTTTTATTAATCATTTATACCGGAATATTTAAGGTTAGGACAAATAGAGACAAATGTTTGAACATGCCACGTACTGCAAGGGTAGTTGTTCCAAACTACATATACCCTGACATAAAGCAGCCGCAAACAAATCCCCATTGTCAAAGGTGGGGCAAGGGGGTTGTTAAAAAACTTACAAAACATTACCTCATGAAACTCGTCCTCGTAAAAACGGGGAATGGGGAAAAGATTTTTTACAGAATAAACATTCATGTCCCCAAGGCTCACAAAAGGGCATGAAAATATATCACCCTCCCTTAATCTCTCCCATCGTTCGACTGAGCTCATGACGAAGATCGATTACGGTATCTTTCCTGGATTTATGGGAGAATATTAAGCATCCCTTACCAGAAGGCAGTCCGAAGAAACAAGCACAAACAAAGAATGACTGTCCCTCATTACATTGAGATTAAAGACCTGCTCCCTGGACCGTTTAAGGAATGCAATGAAAACCCTGTTCTTCAAAATGGGAATCAAAAGTAAAAATAGTTTTAATTCCTGAATTGCGCATAATTTCAAAGCTTATACAATCAACAAGGCTAAGTTTACGTCTCGAAGCCGCCAGAAGGGCGCTTACTCCCGATCTATGTACCCCTGACGTAATCCACTCAACATTGATGATCGGCAAGACATCTTCCTGCAATCCCATTACTGCATCCATGCCGAGACGATGTTGTATAAGGGCAAAGCTTTCCACCAAAATATAATTTGTAGTGATAAGGACATTTTCAGGGTTGAGTACTTTATTCCATACCTCTTTTGCTTTTTTATGGTTGGCATCGTCTCTGTCGAGCAGGGCAAAAAATGCCGATGTATCAACAATAATTCTCATTTGCCAAATGCCTCTACAAGGTATGTATCGTGCTTCCTTGAAATGTCACGTTTGCCGGAACTGAATCTGCCCACTATGTCAATAGCCCTTTTCCGTCTTTCTTCGATGTCAACCATGGTGTTGGTCCGGATAACGGTATCGACTGCTTGCCTTATGAGCTCTGCAATAGATAGATGCCGGGATAATGCAATTTTTTTTAATGCCTTTACCTGTTCTTCTGTCAATTGAATTTGAGTACGTACCATATTTGCCTCCAGTGATTACAATTTTGGCTCAATGATAACAGATTTAATTAAGCATGTCAAAAGGGTATATTTTATAATCTATCATTGCTTGCCTACTGCCTGACGGACAATCATGTACATTTTATTGCAATCCCGCGAAAAGAAGAATCTCTTGTTAAGAGGCAGGTCGAAGAAACAAAAGCGCTAATAAATAGTATCTGTCGCTAATTTATCCCTCAAAGGAAAAAGTTAGTGCCTTGGTGCATGGCGGAAGGAACCCATGCGAAGCTCGCTACGGCGGTTCCGGTCAAACGATTTGTTAGACCATGTCAGTGATTTAGCAGTTGCCTTTGGCTAAGCAAAAGCTGTAAATATACTCCGGAAGATAAGTCTCATTGAATCCCAGTCCGTCTCATCTATAAGAGACGGATTACTCGAACAGCGAGTTAGTTTTTCAAAGAACGCATCCTTAAGTTCCTTTTTATTCAAAATCTCTCCTTGGTACGGATTAAGGCTGACTTCGTAACCTCGCCATTGTGCCGAGAAGTCGAAGTATATGCCTTGAATTTATTGGCATTTTGGATATCAAGAAACACGATGCGATTCGCATCAGTATGACCCCGTTTCTACCCCTATTTTCTTACCTCTATCCACATTGAAATATTCCCGGGCATTTCCCCGATTTATGGACACCTCAAGGAAACCAGCGCTTCCAAGGAGAACAAGCGGCTCTCCTGCCTTTACGTCTGTATAGGACTTGCTCAACCCTACAATCTTCTTCTTCCCAATAGTTGTTTCCATAGTATCATATTTTAAAAGTATCTTTTCTTTAGAAATTTTCTCAAATGCACCTGGCTTCTTGCTTATGACTTCCGGCTTCTGACCTCCAACCCCTTTTACCAGATATTCCCTCGTAATATTGGTAATAAGATTTCCAAATCGGTCAATATGGATGATCTGCCCTTCCACTTGCCCCTTTTTTTTAGGAACTGGCCTGGGTATATCCAGTTGCTCCAGTTGATTAATCTTAATGCCCAGTTTCTGTGGTTTCACCCCTAACGACAGTTGTGCTGCGACGGGCGCAAAGACGTCCCGGCCGTGGAAAGTATTCGATGGTGATGGTAAGAAATATTTGCTATTCGTTATGCGAAAGATACTTTTTGGCTTTTCATCCTGAATAATAAAACTGAGAAGACCATTATCAGGTGCAAGGAAAAAATAATCTTTTGTTTCAACACAGACGATGTCCCTCCGGCTTCCCACTCCGGGGTCAACAACTGCTACATGGACAGTTTCTCTGGGAAAGTATTTGTAAGAGGTGTACAGGAGATAGGCGCCGCTGAATATGTCTTGCGGAGGGACACTGTGACAGATATCGACGATATTTGCAACAGGATTAATTCCCGCTATTACTCCCTTCATAATCCCCACGTATGCGTCCTGGTTGCCAAAGTCTGTCAGGAGTGTAATTACACGTGGTCGGCGCACGGCCATAAGATTTCCCGCAAGGATTATTTTCTATAATTATTATGGAGCAAAGCTGAACATTTACCTTTTTTCATTCTCTTTAGAGTTGAGGGAAGCTCGCTCTCCGAAGAAGAATGGGCAGTATGGCCAGCAATTGATATTAACGATTCGGTGCTGGCCGCAACACTCAGGACAGAGCCAGTCCCCCAGTTCTATGCACAAACGTTCACCTTTCCGACGAACACATATCTTACAACGTACCATTATTTATCAATGAGATGCTGATTGTTAGTTCAATCGCACGTGAAATTCTCTATACCCTCTTTCCGAAAGCAGAAATTCTCAAATTTGAATTGGCATGAATAATGCCTATAGTAATGACAAAATATTTTAAATTCAAGGACTTTTTCAGAGGATGATGTTTACGCAAAAAAACTTATTCCTTAGTCATCAGGGAGGAGAGGTACTTCCTCAGGTGGTCGATTCTTGAGGAGATCGTTGTAATAGAGCCAAATCTCAGGAAACCAAGAACTCCATTCTGTATCAACAGATTGAGGTGTCGTTCCAAAAAGTCCGGCAGGCCATTGGGATCAAATCCCGCTTTATGTGCATAGAGAACGCCCGTAGTGTCTGCTTCCTGCTCGAATTCTTCGAGGTGACAGTTAAAGAGCAACAATGTCGCAGCGGAATCGATTCCTTTGTCCCGTTGTGAAAGGATTTCCATAAACTCGCGATACAATTTTGATGCATGCCTCAGGGATGCGTGTGCAACCTCATGACCAATAATACCTGCCACTTCGTCTTCCGTTTCTGCGAATTTTAATAAGCCATACGTTACAAAGACGTGCCCGCCCGGCGCTGAAAACGCGTTGATAGAATGAGATTGAATAATATCACAGGTAAATGTGAGCGTCTTTCTTTCGGATACGGCGGTAAGTTTTTGTATTATGTCATTAATTGTTTTGTTGAGTTCAGGATCGTTACGAAAATAGAATTGCCGCCGTATATATTCATCGACTCTTTTGCCTAGTTCCATTTCTTCGGCATCGCTCAGTTCAGCGCTGTCATCTAATTGCCAGGTATCATCTGCCAGGGCAAGCCGTGACTGCATAAAAAGAACAATTGCAGGAATAATGATAAAAAATAACAGTTTTCCTGTCAAAACCATAGCGTGATAGACTCCCAAGCTATGAAGATGTCTATTTTTAAATAATTGACCTTTATTTGGTTACATTATACAATAAATCCGAAGGTAATTCCACCCGGCTGTGAAACTGTCAAAAATGCGAATAAAACTAGATATAAGTTTTTTCAGGATAATTTAGGCTGCCTTTGACAGAGACCTTTTCTTTATAACGCATGTGTAGGAGCAGGTTTGAAACCCGCCCCTACTTCTAAGTTCCGCAGCATTTAATTTATACGTACATTGGATTGTAAACTAATATGGAATCTTTTTGGTTAATTATTGCGTCTGTCGGTGGAGTTTTTGCTGGAAGCATTATCCTTTGGCTGATCGGCAGGTCGCGTATTACTATGTTGAATGAGCAGCTTACTTCAGTTCAACAGGACATGGCAAATACACGGGTAGATCTGAATCAGAAGAATGAAAAAATCTCCGAGCTTAACCAGTCAATCGTACGGCTGGAAACTACGCTCGTACACGAGCGCAGGGTTTCTGGAGAAAAAGTAGCCATCCTTGATGATGCTACGCAAAAGCTGAGCGATGCCTTTAAAGCGCTTTCGGCAGAAGCGCTAAAAAGCAACAATCAATCCTTTCTGGATTTAGCAAAAACTACATTAGAAAAATACCAAGTTGAAGCAAAAGGAGACCTCGAACAGAGACAAAAGGCCGTAGAAAACCTCGTCACACCCATAAAACAGTCATTGGAGAAAGTGGATACACATGTTCGGGAATTAGAGAAGGCACGCCAGCTTGCATATGGAACATTAACCGAACAGGTAAAGTCCCTCATAACCACGCAGGAGAAGTTGCAGTCCGAGACGGGTAATCTGGTCAAGGCCCTCAGAACGCCTACGGTACGCGGCAACTGGGGGGAAATACAATTGAAAAGGGTGGTCGAGATCGCCGGTATGCTGGAATACTGTGATTTTTATCAACAGCAAACTGTACTTACGGAAGACGGGAGATTGCGTCCCGACGTAATCGTGCGGTTACCGGGAAATAAAAATATTGTTGTTGACGCAAAGACACCT
>DBJWYX010000143.1:0-6589 GCA_052360825.1 Candidatus Wunengus sp. YC64 | reverse complement strand
ATGGCATAGAGAATCCCCCTCCCCCTGTCCCCTTCACTGAGGGGGATAAAGGGCGAGGGGGTTGTAAACTTGTCCTCATGAAACTCGTCCTCGTGAAAACGGGGAACGGGGAATAGCCAAGAAAAACACAACCCCCTGAATCGTTCGACTGGGCTCACGACGAAGTCCCCCTTTTTTAAGGGGGGCTTAAACGGAATAATTTGAATTATAGGAAATAAAAATGAAAAGCATGAGAAATTTTAATAAAAAGATTGCAAGCCTCGGTTTGATATTGGGTCTCGCCGGTATGGCGCTCTGCGCAAATTCACCGATAACCGCATCAACGGCCGAAGCAACAAAGGAAAGCGCTTATCAGGAATTTAAGAAGGAAGGGAGACTGTACGTCTTTGCATCACCTGCGCGCAAGGCGGATTTTGAAAAGTCCGGAGAACTGGGCAGTGGTATTATCAAAATCGGACACGGCCCGAATGGTGAAACTGTCGTCTTCGATTCAGAAGAAGCGGTGATTGAGTATGAATCCCGCCTTGTAAAAGAGATACTTGGAAAGGTAGATATTAAAGCCTATCGTGAGTTTAAAATTGATGGCAGGCTGTATGTCTTTACCTCACCCGCTCGAAAAGCAGAATTTGAAAAAACAGGAGAAATGGGCAAAAGCATTATCAAAATAGGATACGGATCAAATAACGAAACAGTCGTCTTTGATTCAGATGAGGCTGTCGTGGAATATGATAAACGCCATTTAAAAAAATAAGTCGACTTCCATAATTAATTTGAGTAATATACCGTACGTTAAAAATATAAGGAGGAAAGATATATGGTAAAAAGAGCGTGTCTGTTGTTGACGATTTTTAGCTTTAGTTTAGCTAGCATAACTTTTGCTAGCGAAGCTGTCAAGGTTGCTACGGGTATAAAACCTTATGCTAAAATGGGTGGGGTTTCAGGAAATCTGAACAGCATAGGTTCAGACACCATGAATAACCTCATGACCTACTGGGCTGAAGGGTTTAATCAACTCTATCCAAATGTAAAGGTTCAGATAGAAGGCAAGGGTTCTACGACTGCCCCGCCTGCATTGATTTCCAGCACTGCACAGATAGGCCCGATGAGCAGGGCAATGAAGCCCACAGAAATCGATGCCTTTGAAAAGAAATACGGATATAAACCCACAGCAATAAAGACCGCCCTGGATGCCCTTGCAATATATGTAAATAAGGACAATACATTAAAGGGTTTAAGTCTGCCTCAGGCGGATGCTATTTTTTCAAAGACCCGGAAGGGTGGATACAAGGTGGATATTAAGACCTGGGATCAACTTGGTTTAACCGGGGAATGGGCAAAAAGACCGATCAGTCTCTATGGCCGTAATTCTGCCTCGGGTACGTATGGTTATTTCAAAGAACATACCCTTTATAAGGGTGATTTCAAAGATACTGTAAAAGAGCAGCCAGGTTCTGCCTCTGTGGTGCAGGGGGTAACCGAAGACAGATATTCCTTAGGCTACAGCGGTATTGGTTATAGGACATCCGGTGTTCGCGCCTTGCCTCTTTCCTTTAAAGAAGGAGAACCCTATAAAGAGGCTGAGATGGGAAACGTAATGAACGGTTCTTATCCACTGGCGAGGTTTCTTTACGTATATATTAACAAAAAGCCCGGTCAGCCGCTTGACCCGCTGGTAGGGGAGTTTGTAAAATTTATCTTGAGCAAAGAAGGCCAGGAAGTAGTTGTGAAAGACGGGTTTTTGCCCTTACCAGTTTCTGTTATTGAAGAGGAACTTAAGAAGATAGAATAATTTATACACATGAAGAGTTTGAGACAAAGAAGGTTAACTGATAAGGCCGCCCACTGGGTTATTACGCTCGGTGGTGCGGCCACAATTTTTGTAATACTCGCCTTATTTGTATTCATCTTTTTGGAGGTTTATCCACTCCTGAAAGGCGCTAGGGTATTAAAGGAAAATACCTATTCACTCCACGATAATGTTGTTTCCGTCGGGGTAGACGAGTATCAAGAGTTAGCCTGCGTCATGTATAAAGATGGTAATGTAGAATTTATCTCTCTCTCAAATGGAGAGGTCTTAAAGAGATATACTATAGCAGGCATTAAAGATTCTTCCATAACACATCAGGATGCAACTAATCTACCCCCCCATTCCTCCACTTCGCCAGGGGTAAATATGGTAAGCCATAATCAAATTACCCCTCCTTTATCCCCCCCTTCGCAAGGGGGAGGAAAAACTTTTTCCCAAATAACAAATTTACCGAATACTACGATAACATCGGTCAGTAAAGATAATAATCGCCTTGTTTTGGGAACGGATGACGGAAGGATTGTAACGGTTTCCATTACCTTTTCTGAATCATTTGATGATGGAAAAAGGACCGTTCTTCCTGTGGTAACAGAAGAGGAAGCAGTACGGATTGACGATGAAAAAAGGGCTTTCAAATGCATTACATCCAGAAAAGATGATGGCGCAACAGTTACCGCAGTTAGCACAGAAGACAGCAGATTAATACTGAAGTCTACGGAGATAAAAGAAACGCTTTTGGGTGAGGCAGAAAGCAAGGAAATTAAAAAAGATATTACGAATCTCGTAGCGCAGGAAAGTGGTGTCGAAATAACTTCTCTGGCACTCGACCTTTTTATGGAGAATCTTTATGTCGGCTCTGCTTCCGGAGAGTTGTTTCACATAAACGTGCGGGATAGAGAAAATCCTTTCTTGGTAGAAAAGACAAAGGTGTCTGATAAGGCAGTAACTGCCTTAGGTTTTCTGCTGGGAGACGTTTCGCTGGTAGCCGGCGATCAAGGCGGTGGTGTAAACGTATGGATGCAGGTAAGAGACGAGGTATCTCCCTCAGGCTGGACGCTTAAAAATGTGCACACTCTCAAATCGCACCTTGCCCCTGTTGTATCTATCGCACCGTCCACAAGGGACAAGGGGTTTGTAACCGCAGCATCTGACGGAACGATTCACCTCAACCATGCCACTTCTGAGCAGACGCTTTTATACCTTCAGACAAAATCTACACCCACGGCCATTGCCTTTTCACCCAAAGCCAATGGTATTCTAGCCGTTGATTCCAATAGCAATCTATACCAGTGGGACATCTCAAATCCACACCCGGAAACCACTTTAAAGACCCTCTTCGGAGCGGTATGGTACGAGGGTTATGAAAAACCGGAGTTCGTCTGGCAATCTACGGGTGGGACAGATGACTTTGAACCCAAGTTGAGCCTGGTGCCGCTGATTTTTGGCACGATCAAAGGCACTCTCTATGCCATGCTCATCGCAGTGCCAATCGGAATCTTTGCCGCACTTTACACATCACAATTTCTCCATAAAACCTTAAAATCAATAAAGCCCGTTATTGAAATCATGGCAGCCCTTCCCAGCGTCATCCTCGGATTTCTTGCGGGATTGTGGCTGGCGCCGTTGATGGAAAGGATATTTCCCGCAATAATCGTTATGCCATTTTTTATCACACTCTCTATTGTCATTGCCCTTCTTATCTGGAAAATTCTGCCAGCCTTTGGAAAAGGCCGGTACAGGCACGGGGCAGAGGCTTTGTTTTTGATACCCTTTATTATCGGGGCAGTATATGCATCCATTCAGCTCAGCGGTATCTTTGAATCGTTCTTTTTTGGAGGAGATTACCGGCAATGGCTTTTGGACGTTCTGGGTCTGAAATATGACCAGAGAAACGCCGTTGTCGTGGGTTTTGCAATGGGGTTTGCCATAATACCGCTTATTTTTACCATATCTGAAGATGCAATAAGCAACGTTCCCGGCAATCTTGTATCGGCATCCCTGGCGCTTGGCGCAACTCCATGGCAGACAGCCATCAGGGTGGTGCTTCCGACTGCGAGTCCGGGAATTTTTTCGGCCGTCATGATTGGCTTTGGAAGGGCGGTAGGAGAGACGATGATCGTTCTTATGGCAACGGGCAATACCCCCATTATGGATTGGAATTTATTTAACGGCTTCAGGGCGCTTGCGGCAAATATTGCAGTTGAAATACCGGAAGCGCCGTTTGGCGGCACGCTTTATCGTGTGCTTTTTCTGGCAGCCCTGCTCCTTTTCGTAACGACCTTTATCGTTAATACCGCTGCGGAAACGGTGCGCCACTCAATGAGACAAAGGTATGGCAAGTTATGAAGAAACTTCTTAAATCAGGCAATCCTTATATCTGGCTGACCGCAGGCACGCTGACGGTCTGTCTCCTGATGATCGGCGGATTAATCGTGCTCATCATGATGAATGGACTGGGCGTATTCTGGCCCCACAGGATTGCAAAGATGTCGCTTCAGGACGGCGCTGTAGTTTTGGGAGAAATTGCAAAGAGAGAGTCTATCCCTCATCAAAAGGATTCTTATCGAACGAAATTGAAGGTAGGTAACAGGGACGTTTATGGCATGGACTTCAGGTGGGTAGACAATGCAAACATTGTATCCTGTGAGTATCCCACGGAATCGCTGGTTTTTGAAAGACGCGAGTGGGGTAATATGTACGGATTTTTAAAGGGGCTGAAACAGGGGGATGACATTAAGCCCGTAGACTTAAAAGAAATGACGGCTTTGCTGGGAACAAGCCGTGCGCTTTTTAAAAAGATACGGCGCATTGAGAAAAAAGAGATTGGCGATATAAACTACGATATGGAAAAATACCGTCTTGAGTTGAAACGCCTCACATTTGAGCAGCCAACAGAGAGAATCCAAAAAAAGACGGCAGCTATCAGGGCGCATATTGACGCCCTTGAAAGGTCGTACAGGGAGAAAGAGGATATGCTCACAGGGCTTTACGCCAGTGCAAGAGAAAAAGAGATTGTAGCGCTGCTTGCTGACGGAACGGAAAAAGCAATGCCTGTCTTTCAGATTATTCGCGTGTATGCTCCGAACAAGATGGGATTTTTTGCTAAAATTGGTTTTTATTTTGAGAAGTTATGGGAGTTCGTATCAGGCGAACCGAGGGAAGCCAATACAGAAGGAGGCATATTCCCGGCTATTTTTGGGACGGTAATGCTGGTGCTGATAATGAGTATTGCAGTCGTCCCGCTGGGTGTTTTAACGGCAGTATATCTCAAAGAATATGCCAGCGATAGTATTGTTGCCAGGTTCGTAAGAATATCGGTTAGTAACCTTGCAGGTGTTCCATCCATCGTCTTCGGGGTTTTTGGTCTCGGTTTTTTCATCTATTTCATCGGCGGTGGTATTGACAAACTATTTTTCCCGGAGTCCCTGCCATCCCCTACGTTTGGAACCGGGGGTATTCTGTGGGCATCCCTCACGCTGGCGCTCCTGACGGTGCCGGTAGTCGTTGTGGCAACAGAAGAAGGATTGTCTTCCGTTCCGACATCCATACGGGAGGGAGCTTATGCGCTCGGCGCCACAAAGTTTGAAACCTTATGGAAGGTGGTGCTTCCCCAGGCAACACCGGGCATGCTTACCGGCATGATTCTGGCCATGGCAAGGGCTGCGGGAGAAGTTGCGCCGCTGATGATTACGGGCGTTGTGAAACTGGCCCCTTCTTTGCCCCTGGATAGCCACTTCCCTTTTGTACATCTGGAAAGAAAGTTTATGCATCTGGGGTTTCATATTTACGACGTTGGATTTCAATCTCCAAACGTAGAGGCGGCCATCCCTATGGTGTATACCACAACACTCGTTTTACTCTTTACCGTGCTTATATTGAATCTCACAGCGATATTGGTTAGGAATAAACTTAGAAAGTGGTACAGCACAACATCGATATAAAAAGGTTAAAAATTCCTGAGCCAATAGTTGCCATCACAGGCTTGTCTCTTTACTATGGCAAGACTCAGGCGCTGAAAGAAATAACCCTGGATATTTCCAAGAAAAAGATAACTTCTTTTATCGGACCATCCGGATGCGGGAAATCCACATTAATCAGGTGTTTGAATCGCCTGAACGACCTTATAGAAGGCGTGACGATAGAGGGAAATATCAAAATAGACGGGCAGGATATCTATGCCCCTGCAATCGATGTTACAGCACTCAGGAAAAAGGTAGGTATGGTCTTCCAGAAGCCCAACCCGTTTCCAAAAACCATTTACGAAAATGTGGTTTACGGTCCCAGGGTTCAGGGCATCAATAAAAAAAGCGTACTGGACGAAATTTGCGAAAAGGCGCTGAAAAAAGCCGCACTCTGGGACGAAGTAAAGGACAGGCTTCGTACCAGCGCCCTTGATCTTTCCGGCGGTCAGCAACAGCGAATTTGTATTGCCAGGGCAATAGCAACCGAGCCGGAAATTATACTCCTTGACGAACCGTGTTCTGCCCTTGACCCCATTGCCACGGCCAAGATCGAAGATATGCTGGTGGATTTAAAGAAAGATTATACCGTTATTATCGTCACACACAATATGCAGCAGGCTGCCAGGATATCTGATTATACAGGTTTCTTTATGTTGGGAACGCTCGTGGAGTTTAATATCACAACCGAAATATTTACCAATCCCCGAGAAAAACAAACGGAGGATTATATTACCGGCAGATTTGGGTAAATTTAATGTTCAGAAATTTCAAACTATTGTTCCTCCCCCTCGATGGGGGAGGTCAGGTGGGGGTGAAGGGA
>DBJWYX010000142.1:0-6664 GCA_052360825.1 Candidatus Wunengus sp. YC64 | reverse complement strand
AAGGAGAACCTTAATGCAGTTAATGGAAAAATTACATTTCGATGAAAAAGGATTAATCCCATCAGTCATAGTAGATGTACAGGATGGCAAGGTGCTTACCCTCTGTTATATGAATAAGGATGCCGTTTTGAAAACGATTGAGACGGGGAAGGTGCACGTGTTTCGGCGTTCCCAAAACCGACTGATGATCAAGGGTGAGACATCCGGTCATATTCAGGTTGTAAAAAGGGTATTTTTCGATTGCGAGGGGAATTCACTCGTTTTTATGGTAGAACAGCACGTGGCTGCATGTCATGCAGGCTATAAAACGTGCTATTACCGTGAATATATTTCAAAAACAGACAGTATTCAGGTTAGTGAAAATAAAGTATTTGATCCCGAAAAGATTTATAAGTAGAGAAGTTTTTAAGTAATCGAACAATGAATCAGAGCAAAAAATAAAATTCATTGAAAAAACGCTTGAAAACAATTACATCAAATGTTATAGTCTTACTTTAATTGTAAATATTTTTGGTTATTATATTACTGCATTGGAACTTTATACCACCTTACCCGCTGGAGGAAAAAAACATGTCTATGTATGGTAAAAAATATGTAAAGTTTTTCCTTTTAATAGCCTTTGTTGGAATGTCGGGTTGTGCCGAGTTGACCGAACTCAGAAATTTAAACAGAAGACAGGCAATTACTATACGAGACCAGTCAGATGAAATGGCAAAGCTGAAGAAGCACCTTTCCTCCGTATCGGATAAATTAAAGTCCAGCGAAGAGGAGATGAACAAACTCAGAAAGCTTGCTAAATCAATCGGTGAAGGTGTTACGGTCAGGGATACGATAGAAGGTCCGGTCCTTCTTTTCCCTGAAAAAATATTGTTTGATTCAGGTATGGCGGTAATAAAACCAGGCGGGGAAAAGGCGCTAAAGAAGATGGCGGAATTCCTTTCAGAGAACGCGTCTACGTATATCCGGATTGACGGCCATACGGATTCCGATCCTATTTTGAGAACTAAACACCTGTGGGATTCTAACCATCATTTATCTGCGGCACGATCCTTAAGTGTATTTCATTTTTTAACAAAGAATGAACACATTGTTGAAGGAAGAATCCATGTTGCCGGTTTCGGTCCTAATCGCCCGATAGCAGCTAATAGCACTTCCGCAGGTAAGAAAGAGAACAGAAGGGTGGAGTTCTTGATAATCAGCACCCCTGCTGCATTGCCTCCCAAAGAATCTTCATTAGGCACTGAGCAGGAACTTGAATTAACGGAGCAGCCAGAGGAAGCGCCGGTGGAAGAGGCTGCACCAGCGGAAGTGATACCTGAGACAACCGAAACATCAGAGACATCTGAAGAGAGTGAAGAAAAATAAGTTGTTTGTGAAAATAATTTCTTTTCGGGATATTTGACTATCTGGAGAAATGTTGGTTTAGAAATTGTTTATTTTGAAAATTACAAGTTACGTCTAACCTGTTTATCCACAATTCACAAACCAAGTTTCAAAACAATCCCAGTCTGAAAAGACTCCGTCACTTCAAGGATTCAAGAAGTCGAATCAAGGCAACGTTTGTAAAACCTGTAGTATGAATGATAAGTTTATTGACTGAATATTTTTTGAATTATTTACATTTTAAGAATTTATGAAAGCAGAAACAAAAAACAACATCAAGCAAACAGATAAAGGCCAGACAAACCAATACGCACGAAAGGGTTCATCGAATAAAGTCTGGGACTTCTTTTGTTCCGTTAAATTGGCTGTAGTAATTATTTTGGTTCTGGTTGTGTCATGTATCATAGGAACGGTGATCTTACAGGAAAAAACCTTTGATGAATATGTTGCACGGTATGGGTATGGGTTAGCCACTTTTTTTAAGATTACGCAATTAACTAATGTCTTTTATTCGCATTGGTTCTCTTTTCTTTTAATCTTACTGTGCGCCAATCTCATTTGTTGCACCATCAAGAGATGGAGAAATACCTTTCTCCAGACCGGTTTTGTTCTTACCCACCTGAGCCTTGTTTTAATATTGATAGGCGGTGTTGTAAAATTCCAACTGGGTGTAAAGGGCGGCGTGAACGTGTACGAAGGAAAATCGGTAAATTACTTTCTTACACAAAAGATTGATAGTAAGGGCAAATTGGATTATGTAAAGAAGGACTTGCCTTTTACCATTGCGTTAGATGACTTTATTTTGGAAAAGAACGAACCGAAATTTCAGCTTGTCTCTTATGTGAAGAGTAAAGACCGCCAAAAGGTATTAGAAGTAAAAATCGGGAAAAAACAGCGTGTCCCCGGTTCTGATTATAAGGTAACTATTAAAGATTATGTTCCGGATGCGGAATTAAAACAGGAACCTGTAAATGCATCCGATACACCCGATAATCCCGCTATTTTTGTGAAGTTTTTTGGCTCAGAGAAAGTTGCGGCTGAGGGATGGTTACTGGCTTACGACCGTAACTCCTATGAGGACAAAAAACAAGGCATACGCATAGAGTATATCTGGTTGTCTTCACAACAGGAACTCGACAAAGCTTTAAATTCTGTCGAAACGGCAAAGGCACAATTATCCGTCTCGATGTCTGGTCAGACGCAGGATTACTCCCTGGACTTAAATAAAGTCTTTAAATTTGAAGGAACTGATTATACGGTAAAAATGTTACAATATGTGCTTAATTACGGAGACAGACGGCCTCTGGGTGAACAACCGCCTGATAATCCCGCTGTACAGGTGGAAATTAACGGACCGGAAGGCGCTGAAACCCGCTGGGTGTTTGAGAAATTTGCCGATTGGGATAAGATGCACCCTGCAAAGTATAAAAATGTGAAAATAACCTGTAGTGGGATTGCCGGCACCTATATGGCAAAAAATACGGTGAGGATTTATCAAACCCCGGAGGGGAAGCAGGTGCTCGTTTATATAAAGGATAAACAAATTGCTGAAACGGTACCCTGGGAATTGGAAAAGAAGTACACGATTCCTGATACGGGTAATCAGGTCGTGGTAGCTAGTTATTTTCCATCCTTTGATTTTAAAAAAGAAGTTATAAAAAAATCTGAGGAGGTAAGGTCGCCTGCTATTTTCGCTGAAGTCGAAGGGCCTAGCGGAAAGGTTGATGACTGGATATTCTCCAACAATCAGTATGCTACCTGGTATACCGATAACAATTTTGCGCTTGTTTATGAATCCACCGGCGAGTCGATTAAACATTTTACGAGTAAATTGCGTATTGAAGAAAACGGACAAACGGTCGCAGAAAAAACCATCAGGGTAAACGATCCACTGGAACATAGAGGATACGTTATCTATCAATCAAGCTATGATCCAGAGGCTGGAACTTTCTCTGGTTTGCAAATTGTTAAGGATCCCGGCATTCCGATAGCTTACTCAGGTTTTGGCGCCCTCTGTTTTGGCGTTGTATTTATTTTTTACATAAAACCATTTCTACGGAAAAAACTAAAAAAAGAGGTGGAGGAATAGAATGAGCCTAATCAATATCACTTTGATTGTGTATGTAATAGCGTCAGTTGCCTATATTGCAAGAGAAATTTGGAGATTCACCGCCACAAAATGGGTGTCCCTTGGATTACTTATTTTAGCATTTTGTTTCAATCTGGCGATGGTGGCTAAACGCTCGATTGAAGCCGGGCATCCACCTTTTTCCAACCTGTATGAATCCCTCATTTTTTATGCATGTTGTACGGCCTTTGTGTATATTATATTTGAATTTGTTTATAATTTCAGGGTCGTAGGGGCATTAGCATCCGTTTTGTCGATGTTAATATTACTTTATGCAACGCTTCAGGACGATACCATAAGGCCTATCATGCCAGCATTAAAGAGCAATTGGATGTTGGTGCACGTTGTTACCTATATGCTTGGATACGCTGCGTTTGGTATTTCATTTGTAACCAGTATTATTTTTTTAGTGGTCAAACCTTTTGCCAGGAAAGGTAAAGAAGATAGAGGAAGTGAAGAGGGAAAGGAAATATTACCCCAGAATTTTGATAAGTTGAGTTATAAAATAGTCGCTTTTGGGTTTCCGTTCCTTACGTTGGGCATGATTACCGGCGCAGTCTGGGCAAAAAAGGCATGGGGTGATTACTGGTCGTGGGATCCCAAAGAAACGTGGTCTCTCATTACCTGGCTTGCATACCTGGTCTATTTACATACTCCTCTTGTCCTGCCCAAGATGAACATCAAGAAATCAAAGGCTGCTGTAATATTAGCAATCTGGTTGCTTGTGTCTTTCGGGATAGTTAACTTTACCTTCATGGGCTTGAGTTATTTGCCTTCTGCAGAAGACAGCGAGCATATTTACGGTTCTAAATAATTTTCAAAGAATAAGCATATGCCTGCAACAACAAGGGCGCATGTTTATGTCCACGGCAGGGTTCAGGGCGTTTTCTTTCGTGCTACCACAAGGGACAGGGCTATTGCCCTGGGTGTCAAAGGATGGGTAAAGAATTGCCTGGACGGCTGTGTTGAAGCTGTCTTTGAAGGTGAAAAGGATACCGTTGAAAAGATTGTAAATTGGTGTAAAAAAGGTCCGGAAGGCGCCTTTGTCAATCATATAGATGTGCGCTGGGAAAAGTGTTTAAGCGAATTTGATGAATTTTCTGTAATTTACTAGAGTGCTTGACATTGTTACAACAAACTCAGGCATTATTCTCTCCGTTAGAACTCAGCCAGGTTCAAGTAAAAATCGCATTATCGGCGAGTATGGGGGACGTTTAAAATTAGCTGTTACTGCGGCGCCGGAAAAAGGCAAAGCAAACAAGGCCGTAATTGAACTGTTAGCAGATACACTCCACATCCATGAATCTTCTATACATATTATTTCAGGCGAGTCATCACGGGACAAGAGATTGATGATCGAAGGTTTGACTCCTGAAGATATAAAATCCTTGCTGAATCTTCAATCTTAAGGAAATTACCCATCTCTATGGATTATAAAAAAACACTCAACTTACCCACTACTCAATTTCCCATGAAGGCGGATTTGCTCAGAAAAGAGCCGGAAATCCAGAAGAAATGGGAAAAAGAAAATCTCTATGAGCAAGTTCGCATGGCGCGCGCAGGGAGAGAAAAATATATCCTGCATGACGGCCCCCCCTACCCGACGGGCGAATTACATATCGGCACGGGATTGAATAAAATACTGAAAGACTTTATCGTCCGCTTTCATACCATGAAAGGTTATGATGCGCCTTACGTCCCTGGTTGGGATTGTCACGGACTTCCAATTGAACACCGCGTAATGCAGGAGATTGGTGAAGAAATCAAAACCTTGACCAAACCGGAAATCAGGAAAAAATGTAAAAAGTATGCGGAAAAATTTGTAAAACTACAGAAAACACAGTTTAAAGCCCTTGGTGTAATGGGGGATTGGGAACGTCCCTATCTAACCTTTAATCCTGAATACGAGGCCGGTATTATAGAGGTATTTGGGAAACTCGTGGAAAAAGGATATATATATCGTAGCCTGAAACCGATACACTGGTGCATGCGCTGCCAAACGGCGCTTGCGGAGGCAGAACTTGAATATAACGACGAAACCAGTCCATCCATTTACGTAAACTTCAAACTCAACAACACGGTTGAGAAGTTATTTAAAGGCGCTGATAACGATAATTCATACATCATGATATGGACAACTACTCCGTGGACGCTTCCTGCAAACCTTGCTATCGCCCTCCATCCGGAATATGAATATGCGGCAGTCCGTTATTTTAATCCAAAAACACAAAAGAAAGAAATCACTATCCTTGCCGATAAGCGGACAGACGTTGTTATGTCTACGTTAGGTATCAAGGATTACGAATGCCTTGGGAAAGTACAGGGGAGATCGCTGGAGGGAATAAAATACAAACATGCCTTTATGAACAGGTCAGGTTCCCTTGTGCTGGCGGATTATGTGACTCTGTCGGACGGAACAGGGTGTGTTCATACGGCGCCCGGACACGGACAGGAAGACTTTATTACGGGGATTAAATATCACCTTCCTATATTAAGTCCCGTTGACGCCACAGGTGTTTTTACCGGCGAGGCAGGTGAACTTGCCGGTCAGCATATCAAAAAGGGAAATGCCTATATAACGAATAGATTGGAAACGGCGGGGGCGCTGCTTTATAAGACGGATCTTAGGCACTCATATCCTCACTGCTGGCGCTGCAAGGAACCTGTTATTTTTCGAGCGACGGAACAGTGGTTTGTCAATCTCGATTATAATAACTTACGACAAAGGGTACTGGACGAAATAAAACGGACGAAATGGATACCGTCCTGGGGCGAAAGCAGGATGACGGGTATGATTTCAGAACGTCCTGATTGGTGTATTTCCCGGCAGCGTTCATGGGGAGTGCCTATTCCTGCCTTTTATTGTCTGGATTGCAAACAGGAACTTATAGACATAAAAACGATTGACCATGTAAGAGGCAGATTTGAGAAGGAAGGAGCGGATACCTGGTTTTATAAAGACGTTTCCCATTTTTTACCGCTTGATACCAAATGCTCAAAATGTGGTGGCGTTCGGTTTGAAAAGGAAATGGATATCTTTGATGTCTGGTTTGAATCTGGCTCTAGCCACCATTCAGTTTTACATAAGCGCAACGAGTTGTCGTATCCAGCCGACATGTATCTGGAAGGGACAGACCAGCACCGCGGATGGTT
>DBJWYX010000141.1:0-6715 GCA_052360825.1 Candidatus Wunengus sp. YC64 | reverse complement strand
ATCCGATCCAGAAATTCCTCCAGTGTTGCGGTATCTCTTGTATTCCCAGGATATACTTCGTAGGCCACGGGAAAACCTTCCGGCGTCAACACCAATGCCACAACCACTTGAACGCAATCTGAACGTTTGTCACGGCTGTACCCAAAACGTTTTTTACTACCCGATCCCGCCGGCGGTGGATCGCTTTCAAAATACGTACTCGTCAGATCATAAAGCAAAACATCATACTTCGCGCCAAACAGATTGCCCCATTGCTCTTTTAAAAAATGAAACAGCTCGTCGCGATGTTTGAGCAACAAATCCAAACAACGATACGGCTTATCCTTCTGCGCCAGTGAATAATCCTCTCCCAGCAGATCACCCATAGCGCTGCGCACATACCACTCACGGTGAAAACGAAATTCGCTTCCCGGATCGATCAACCGATAACAGATCAACGCTTTGAGAATATTCAGCCAGCTTGTCCCCTTACGGCTTGACGGCAAACGTTGTATCCAAAATGTGTCCAACTCCAGAAACTTCCACAAATACAATCCCAACCAACCCGCGCCCCATTCCCGTGGACGGTGCAATTCAATCTTGTCCAACCGTACCCGGATGGTCTCGCAGTCCAGTATGGGCAATTCTTCCCGGTCATCCGGAAACAGCGCCAGTTGTTTTGTCTTGGACTTCTCATCCGAAAACGCCTCTATCGTCCGAACCCATCCTGCACGTTGGTTATCATTGAGTTCCCCCAAGTAAAGAACCTGCCGCTGTACCACACCTCCTCCGCTGACTCGACGGTTCTCTACCACGCTCCAATAGCGGTGCGTTTTTCCATCCTTCGTCCGTGATTTTTCTCGTAAAAACATGAAAGCATTTTTGCAGTTTTTTTCGAGAGTGTCAATAGGGTAGGTCGGCACTACAAGCCGTTTTGGAAAGTCACCCCTTCATAATCAAGGGTTTCACGGCGATGGATGCCCAAAAATAACCATTTTTTGGCGCGAATTGCGAAGGTCGGGTTAGGAAATCTTGTAGCCATTGACGGTTCACTGATAGATGCGGTTCTTTCCATGCACTGGACCGACTATCGCAATGACTGCAAGAAGGCCGAAGTACATATTGGCTTTGACATTAATCAATCTATACCATCAAATATTTCTCACTGATGGCAAAGTTGATGAACTCCCCTATGTCCGCCGGATACTCTCGCTCGTTCAGACGGAAGTTATGGATCGCTACTACCAGTGCCATAAAGATTTGATTTCTCTGCTGAAGAGATAGCAACCATCTATAAGCTCCGATGGAACATTGAAATATTTTTGGGCTGGTGGAAACGTTATCTTAAAGAGTATCACCTTATCGCAAGAAGTGCGCAGGGATTAATGGCACAAATATTCGGTGGTCTTATAACCTATCTCCTTCTTGCAATCTATTGCCATGAACATCACCAAGAGAAGGTTAGCATTAAAAGGGGCAGAGAGTTGCGCATCAAAATACAAAACGAAGCCCGCAATCTCGAAGTTGACCTACCAACTCCCGCCTCTCAACAGACAGGTTTCCATAATCTCAAAGAACAACAATGGCGCTCTTTCGCAATTTCTTAACCGGACAATGCTGATGGAAACCCAGCGCGATATGTACAGAAACTGGCTTGAAGGCGAGAAAAACAGACTGGAATCGCATAAAAAATTCATATACTCTGTGTTAGAGTCTTTTATGGTTGATTACTTTCAGAAGACAAACAATAAGACCTTAAAACTACCAAACGGTTTTAAACTTCAGCTCAGGAAATCCCCTGAGTCCATTGAGATACATAACGAACAGGAGGCCGTAGACTGGGCAATGAAAAATAATCCATCACTCTTGAACATAGAAGTCAGAATTCAGAAGCCAGAATGATGCATGATGTACGATTCACGATTTGTGATTTAAATCGTACATCCAAATATGGTAAATCGCAAATTGTTTGAAACTTTTTAAGGAAAAGGGATTCCGGTTTATGGAAGAAACGTACTTTAATACTGACTCTGGGACTACTCTAGACTACAGACCGAATTCAATTTGTTAGAAACAATCACTTGAGTAAAGGGAATACCCACTTTGTGCTAATTTTATGCTAAATAAAGGAATCAGACAACAGCCATCTTAAAGATTTCAACATATAAGTTGATCCATTTTATAAAATAATCTTGTAAAAGAATACACATCAGAGCAGCCAGCGACAGAAATGGCCCATACGGAATCAAATGGCTTTTCTTAAAGATTAAAACAGGAATAGCCAGTAAGAGACAAAAAAACGGCGCAACAAAAAAGATAGCCACAGATAATTTCCAGCCTACGAATCCACCAATCATACACATGAGTTTTACATCTCCGTAACCCATAGCATCTTTTTTTAACAATAATTTCCCCAGTGTGCTGCATACAAATACCAATCCACCACCAACAAGCATTCCAGTTACGGAAGCAATAAATGTGTCTAATCTCTGGATGCCTACCAGCGAAAAAGTTCTTAATGTGTGTTGTGCATCATGTAACCCCGGACATAACACGCTTATGACAATTGCAATGGGAATACCCACGAATGTCACTTCATTGGGGATGATAAGTGAATCAAGGTCTACAAACGTTGATATTATAAGGGCGCAACTGAGGACCAGATAAGCAACAAACACACAGGGTAATTCATGTCTCTGCTGTATAAGAATGTAGTATAGTTGTATAAAAACATATCCTGTTAGTAACTCGACAAAAGGGTATCGGGCGGGAATTTTTACTTTGCATATCCGGCAGCGCCCCCAAAGTATCAGATAAGTTAATACGGGGATATTGTCATACCATTTTATAAATGTATTGCAATTCGGACAAAAAGAACGAGGCGTTACTATTGACTTGCCTTTGGGAATTCTATAAATACAAACATTCAAGAAACTTCCAACTATTAATCCCAAGATAAAAACCATACCACTTTGAATTAATACTATTTCATTTGTTGGCGTCATAATTCCACTGATACTATTGATCAACAGATGCGGCTGTCCACAGCTCAATTATAGCATTGATCTGTTGTCCTGCGGGAATTGCCAGATTTACAGCCCTGGAAACTACCGTGGAAAGACCCTTATTATGATATACCTTAACGGCGTGAATACCCTGCGTAACCTCAAATTGGAATGTATTATATCCTGTGCTGGTTCCTGTAACCGCAGTAAGCATGTTACTTTCGGCTCCGTTAATAGTCTGATAAACCTCTGCTGTCAAAGATATTGGTTGGGGAAGGTTATTCACATTCACCGTAACAAGGAGGGTGCCCTTTGTTTGTGGTGGAGACGTGGAAAAGATTATATTATCATCCGTTGTGGTCAGATCATGATCTGTCCCGCTACTTATGATTTGCCCGGCATTAGCGCCTGACGGTGAATATTGATATGGATACCCCCATGCGTCTGTAGTTAACTCCTCCGGGCTAAAACCATGCAGGTATGGCCCCCTCCATCCCATTCCTACCTTGTTTGTATGATTATAATTAAAGTCTGGCGCCCCTGTAGGTTTTACAACAAGGTCGGTAAGGGTATCGGGCAGTTTTCCCATATCGCCTAAGTAACCAAAATCTCCCTTTTCTGGTTCTCCCATGATTGCCCTGAAGATATTTTTTATCTCCTCTCTGGTGGATGTTTCCCTTTTAGCTTCCATCTGCCCTAAAATAAATGGCGTGACGGCTCCGAGGAGTATGGCAATTATCCCCAGAACCACTACAATTTCTATAAGGCTAAAACCTTTTTTCATAACATACAAAATCCGCTACATAGTTACCAATGGGTTCATGATGTTCATGTTCAGGAATTTCAATCTTTTTTTGTTGTGTAATAAATAACACACCCCTACCCCTCTCAAGAGGGGAATTTGAGAAGTCCCCTCTTGAGCAGAGACTTCGTCGTGAGCTCAGTCGAACGATTGAGGGGTAGGTAAAAAATAAAAGTTGTTGGGTTTTTATCTTTTAAAACCCAGCCTAATTTTAAAATCTTCTAATCGTTTTCCCCTCAAATGTCTCCACATGATTATTTCTGCATCAGTAGGTCGCTTTCCGAGAATTTTTGCTATATGCTGCTGTTCATTTTTCAATTCTGAGACACCCCCACCCTACCCTCCCCCATCAAGGGGGAGGAATACAAAGGAACAAGACTATTCCCCTCCCCTGGTGGGAGGGGTTAGGGGAGGGGCTGAACTGTTACGAAGCAGGAATACCACTTTCATACCTCACACCTCACACATTGCACCAGAGAATCTTACATCAAATTAACTACGGCGGTAGTCTCCATACGCAAGATATAACATTTTTGAGCGCCCGCCCTTATGCCAACATTAACCGTCCGCGAAATGCTAGTGCTATTAGGGACCACGTGGGTAGCCTTTACCGCATGGATGCCGTGTTTCAAGGTATGATAGAAAAAGCCCGCATACCCACTTCCTCTAGACCCCGTTGTCCCTGTAATGACGGTGGCGCTTTCGGCTCCATTATCGGTAGAATATACATTAACGGTCATATAGGAGGGCTCTGCAATATCGTTGGCAGTAACCGTAAGGTAAAGGTCTCCTGTCGTCTTTAAAGGCCCGTCGGCAGGATACACGATGTTGTCGGAGGTAGTGTTTATATCCCTGTCCATGCCTGCGCTTATCACCTGACCGGCATTATTCCCGGTAGGTGAATATTGATACGGTGTTCCCCATGCATCTCTTATGAGATCGTCCTCTGAAAAATCACTTACGTACGGACCTTTCCAACCCATGCCGACATTATTGGTATGATTGGTATTAAAAACCGGCGCGCCCGCTGGCTTAACGATAAGGTCAGTCAGGGTATCAGGGAGTTTTGCCATATCACCCAGGAATCCGTATGTGCCAAGCTCAATATCCCCAACAATTGCGCGGTGAATTTCCATCATTTCTGAAACAGTCGCCCTTTCCCTGTCCGCATCCGACCTGCGGAAGGTAGCAGGAAGGGCGACTGCAACCGTAATAGCCAGTATGGCAAGCGCCGCAACAACTTCTATGAGCGAAAATCCTTTTGGGTTATTACTCATTTTTTTAAACCGACCGGTACTGCAAATTTATATTTGTTGGCGTCCCCGCCTATTACATATACGTAGCCCGTTTCGTCCATGGTGCCAAAGTTTATATTAAAGGCGTGAACGCCCTGGTGAAGATTGGCAATCGGCACAGAAGTCTCCTGCCCCCCATCGCCGGTAAACGTAATGGTTGGAGCAGTTGTTTGTGTCTGTTCCCCGTTATTGGATGAGAACACATCTATTGTGACATTTGTCATGGTCTGGTCTGACATGACCTTTGCTACCCTGATTATTAAATTGCTTTTTTCAACAATTGGCTCTGCATAGAGATCATCAGAAGAGGGATACGCTCCATCGGAACCACTGCTTATTATCCGGGCCGTCCTCTGGTTCAAAGTTATACCGCCTCCCGACGTGACGGTTCCTGTAATTGCATAGACATACTGCCGTCCCCATGCGTCTTTTAAATAATCATCGTCCGTCTTGCCATATTTGTAATAAGGACCCCGCCATCCCATTCCAACGCTTCCAAAGTGCGGCATTGTGCCATCTGTTGTGTGAAAAGCGGTCTGCGTTCCCTGCGTATTCAGTTCACTGAGGGAATTGGGCAGTCTTCCCATATCTCCGATAAAACCAAAATTCTCAATGGACGTGCCCGTGATGGCGTCCTTTAACCTGTTCATTTCCTGTATTGATTCATATTCCCTGGAGGTCTCAACACCTCTGAAATGCGAAGAAAGGGTTATCGTAAGAACAATAACAGCGATAGAAAGCGCTATAGCGACTGATATAAGGATAAATCCACGCTCGTTCTTATTTGATTCGGTATCCAATATCATCTCCCCCCAGAGCCGGGTCTGACGTACCGGTAGCTGATTGGGTAAAATTGGTTTCAATGGTGGCGTTTGGACCGGCAGAGAGCACCCAAACGGCATTGTTGGCCGAACCAGGTTTCAGGTATGTGGCATTTACATAATACCTGTTATTCCACGGGTCGGCATTAAAATCGGTTTGATACGGGCCTTTCCAGGCAAATGAACGGGGGGAAGTGGGGTAGCTCCCGCCCAGAGGAGTAACGCCCTTCCGTAAATGATTCTCAAGGAGGTCTCTTGTCCCCGTAAGCCAGTTTCCGGAGCCAGTTCCGGAATTTTCCGCCTCGTTGCCGTTCGTATAAAGAACGTTAACAAGGGCATTAGAGTTAACCAGGGGATTCGTGTTCGCAGAGGTAAACGAATAAACCGGAAAGACGCCTGTATCCTCGTTGAAAGTTAGAATGCTTTTAGCAATGGTCTTGCAATCTGATTGTGCCCGGTAAACTTTACTACTTCCTGAGTATTTATGTAATAGCGGAGTTAATACTGCTGCGATGATTCCAATCACCGCAAGAGTAACCACGATTTCGATGAGGGAAAAGCCTGTTTTTTTAATTTTGCGCATGTTTTTTGGTTTGACCAAGAATGTTAAATTTAAGTCCTGCGTTATCCCCCTTAACAAAGGGGGATAAAGGGGGTTGTGTTTTTCCAAACACTTTTACAACCCCCTCGCCCCCTTTTTTAAGGGGGATTTTGTGCTACCCTATAACCCGCATAAATAAAATGAAAATTCCTATACAATTAAATTAGGTTGGGTTTTAAAAGACAAAAACCCAACGACTTTTTTCTTTGAAC
>DBJWYX010000140.1:0-6750 GCA_052360825.1 Candidatus Wunengus sp. YC64 | reverse complement strand
CTCCTCGAAGGTGTACCCTATTTGCAGGCCATTTTCCTTATCATCCGGATGGGTGTTTTCGATTGTGAGCTTTGAAAACTTGTCCATGTGGCGAAAGGAGTATGTCGCAGCAGGTCCCATCGTTGGTTTGAAAATGTTGAAAAATAAACGAACCGCAGACCAGAACCCAATTGTATGGGCAACCAGCGCCCCACCAAAAAAAGAATGGGCATGTTTGGAGAAATGCACATCCTTCTTCCGTTCACTTTTGCTTTCGACCTGCTTGATTAAATGTTTGGGTGTTACGGGCCAGGGGCACAACTTCGTATAAAACTTACCGCCTTCGGGCTGGTAGAAAAACTCCACACTGAAGAATCCTGGCGCCGCGAAGGTTTCACAGTCGGGATCCATTTTTTCAATGTAACGACGGAACGAACACTCCCGGTCGTCAATGCAAAAAACCGCCTGAAAACTGGCGTAATTCACCTTGTTTTCTTCATGTTTTTTTGTGATGAGACCTGAGAGGGCTTCATCATAATAGCTCCATTCGAACGCTTCCTGCCAGATTTGTCTTACTTCATAGAGTTCCAGTTTTGGAACCTCTGCGAAGAGATCGATAGGCTTTTCTGTAAGACGTTTGCTGAGTGGCTGCCAGTTTTTGCCAAAGCGAAAATCGAGCGCATCTATTTCCAGCAGGAGTTCAAATATAATCAGTTCCTGGAGGGTAATTTGTTTCCGATCCAGCAGGGTTTGCGGCACGTCCTCCACGGTGGAAACCATCCCGGACCAACCCTGGTGGGCGAACTGCTGGTCAAATAAGTATTGCTTGTACAGCGATTTATCTCCTACCAGGATGTCCAGCAACGCCTCGATTTTACATTCACTTTTCAGTAAAAGTCTTCTGGGCCAGTCTGTTTTGAAAAAACTGGTGAAACTGATTCGCTCCATTTCTCTGATGGATGTGAGAAAGTATTCATTCCAGACTGGAAAACTCCATATAGAAATACCCTGGTCCAGGTAACTGCAAAGGATACGGAAGAGCAGAGGATGTACCAGGGAATCCAGGTCTATCTTGTAATGCCTTTTCCAGTTGGCGCGCAAGGAACCTATCCTGGGCGGCGTGAGTTCACCGTATTGCCCGGAAACCGCAGCCTCCTTCCATTCCTTCATAAGGGCAGTACCGTTTCGTTCGATAATAACTTTTTCAAGTATGTCTTCCCGGATGCGGCCTGATTTGTAAAGGTCCCGGTATTCGTCAATGGAGAGACTAACGCTATAACCAAAGATTTCCGAAGCGCGGCTGGTGCCGTCGTGGAATTTCAGGTTCTGAAATCCGTGCAATGTGTTATGATGGATAAAGTCTTTTAAAGGAGATTGAGCTGGTAAATAGTGCTTCAGCTCATGGATCACTTCATGTTCATCGAAAGAAGAATCGTGTGGTTTCGTCATACCGGCAGGCAATACTTTCGGCTCAAATAGATATGTATAATGGCTAATTTATACGGACAAACGTATTTCAAGTTATCGGTTCTAGAAATAGCTATTTCAATAAATTTGGATACTAAAGGGTAAAACAAGAATCAAGGCTTATTATTTCAATGCCGTTTACCATAAGTAAATCATTATTATAGCAATAACCAAAAAAATTACAAGTTTTTAAATAATTCTTGCATTTTAAATTTATTCACGGTTATACTTATTAGGATTTTAGAGTGCTGTGAATTATTATTGATCAGCATATGATCCGCACTTTCGGTTAGCCGTAAACAAAGTTACAAAGTTGGCAAGGGTTTATCTAAACGTTATAGGTATGGTTTTGTTAAAAACTGAATTTTTGCGAGAGTATTTTTTGTGTCTCACCGCTGCAACAGCTTTTCTTGCTTATGACGCGAAGGGCTCGCGGTATCCGGGCGATTTGCTGCCTTGTCATCAGTTTGAAATTCTTTGATGAAACCCGGGATTTTTTCTCTCATAAGTAAGAATAATGTCTGGCAAGATTGAACATGCAATCGAACACGCAAAGCACCTGATGCCTGATCAGGGCCCGCTTCCATTCTTTGTTCATCACAACACCATTCACCACTTCGAGAGATACGCCTTTTTTGAAGGCGTTAAAAAGGCGGGGCGTGCGTATGGTGCCAAGGCCTTCATGTCTGAAGAAGAGTTTCTCCTGGCGTTTGAGCGGGGACGCATCTCAGCGAATGTCCTTTTGAAGAATATCAGGGAATATATTGAACGTCATCAGCTTGCTATTCAGCCTGAAGTACTTTTTAGCCTCATGACAGAGAAGCCCCACAACCGTCCGGCGCCGGATGCGAGTATCCTGCAGTTTGTTAATAACACTGCTTATCAGCGTCCCGGTTATTACAGGGAGGCGATTCAGGCTGCCCACAATATTGACATTGACGAGCTGATGGGACCTATTTTCTTTAAGTTTATGTCTTCGTATTTTGACTTCGGACTTGCTTACTGGCCCATGCCGCACCGGGAAAAGGGGTTGTGGCATTGCTTTTGTGACTTTTACTCGAAAGGCGGTTTCTTAAGTACGAAATTTCTTAAAACCTTAAAAGAAATCATCGCCTTAGTGAGGCAGTATCAATGCTACGATGCCACGGCGTTTCTGCTTCAAGTACTGGCTATTCCCAATATACACCTTGATGATTATGTGTTCCGCACCCTTTATCGTTATAAGGGGTGGGCAGGCACCATAAAAGCGCTGGAAACAACGGTAGAGTGGGTTCCAAAGCATGATATAAAAGCTGAGTTTGCTGAGGTCGTTACAGTCATTCTCGTCCTGGAATTAGCAGCCATTGAATCCATTCGCGCGATACCGACTCTGGAAATACCCGTCTATAAGCCGGAACCCTTATATGACCCATATTTTGTAGCCTCAATTGTGAACGCCCTGGGCGTTAATAATAGTGCTCCGTTTCCCCAAGAGGTTACCCAGTTTACCGATGAAAATCGCCAGGAGATTTGGCAGCGTGCCTATGAGGATACCTTCTACAATCAGTTCCTTACAGCGTACAGACAGTGTGCTATAGCGGCGAAACCAAAGTACAAGCTCCGGAACTACCAGGTCTTTTGCTGCATTGACGACCGTGAAGAGTCCTTCCGCCGCCATCTGGAGCAGATAGACCAGGGCGCAGAAACCCTCGGCGCAGCGGGACATTTTGCCCTTGACATGAGATTCAAGGCCGCGCCGGAGAAGCACTACCGCAAGATGTGTCCTCATCCTTTGGTTACGCCGTCAGTACAAATTTACGAAAAGGCGGTAAAGCTTGAAGATGCCATGCCCAAAAAACTCCAGTTCTACGGGAGGGTACAGTGGGCGGTTACGCAGGCGTCCAAAACCCTTTTCGGGAGTTTTGTCCACACGATTTTCAGCGGTCTTCTTAATCTCCTGCCGTATATACTGGACATCCTTTTTCCCAAATACAGCTCCAAGTTGCGACGGTATCTGGCTGCCCACGAACCCAAAACACAATTAGTTTATAAAAAGGAAACTCGTGAAAACGAAAACGGATGGGATCTGGAAGACCGCATTACCCGCGCTACGGCAATACTTAATGGCGCCGGGTTGTCGGACAATTTTTCGCCCTATGTGTTTATCCTGGGACATGGCTCCAGCAGTCTTAACAATCCCCACGAAGCCGCCCATGACTGCGGGGCCCCTAACGGGCGCCTTTTTGCGACTATTTGCAACGAACCAGAAGTGCGCATCGGGTTGGCTAAAAACGGCATAAACATCCCGGATTCAACAAGGTTCATAGGCGGATATCACAACACATGCAGTGATGATGTACTCCTTTTCGATCTCCCTGACCCTATAGAGCCACGCCTGCAAAAGTATATAAATGCCATTCGTCGTGCGGCTGCGCTGGATGCAAAAGAGCGGTGCAGGCGCTTTGATGAGGTCAAAACGAGCCTATCAGAAAAGTCATTCGCCGATTATGCCCACGGGCGGGCAATGGATTTTACCCAGCCGCGACCCGAATACGGTCATTGCACCAATGCAATTGCTATCGTAGGTCCGAGGTATCTGACAAGAAACCTTTTCCTGGACAGGCGCTCTTTTTTAATTTCCTATAATTATAAGGTGGATCCAGCCGGAAAATTCCTGAGAAACATCCTCGGAGCGGTTGGGCCGGTATGCGCGGGAATCAACCTTGAGTATTATTTTAGTTTCATTGATAACGAGCATTACGGCTGCGGCACCAAACTGCCCCATAATATTACCTCGCTGCTAGGGGTAATGAATGGGCATCTCAGCGACCTGCAGTTAGGACTGCCCTGGCAGATGGTTGAGGTACACGAGCCTGTCAGGTTGATACTGCTCGTTTGCTGCAAGCTAGAGATAATGGAAACCATCCTCGGCGAGGCATTTGGATATACCGCCCAACCCGGACACTTTCAGTGTCTCGTGAAACACAATTGGATTACCCTTGCGGTTCATGATCAGAATCAGGAAAAGATATTCTTGTGGAAAGGCGGAAAGGATGGCAGGTTCGTACCGTTTGATGAAACGGTAGATGCGCCTGTATACCAGAGTGACGATCTGCGGTTTTTCCTTGAACAGGACCATCTTTTGTTCGGACAAATTATCTAGGGGCGAAGCGTGGACGAAAAATCTCTGATTACCTATCTCGTATACTATTTCATAGTGTCCCCGATTGCCAAGATATTTTTTGTAAATATCCACTATTTTATCGGTAAGCAGGAACGCGACGAGCGCCCGATTCGCAAGCTGGTCAAGTGGGGAAACGTCAGCGATTTTATCCATGTCGCGGTCGCCTTGTATTTTCTGGGATTGAGTGAGATTGCCGTACAGATTGAATCTTTCGGCTTTCTTGGCTGGTCATTCATCGTGCATTGGAACACCCTCACGTTTATCTTTCTGTCCTTTACGACGATTATTATAGCAGTTATAGGACACTTTTCCCTCTTTTACCTGCATCGCGATGCGTATTATCATAAATTCTTTTCCCTCTATTTCATCTTCCATCTGGCCATAAAACTTATCGTTCTCAGTTCAGACACCGTCTTTTTCTTTATGGGTTGGGAGTTGCTGGGCTTTTCCTCAGTGCTTCTTATTGCCTTTTATGAACACCGTTCCAATCCGCTCAAAAATGCCATGCGGGTGCTGTTTATTTACGAGTCTGGCGATATCTTCCTGCTGTCCCTGATAGCACTACTGACCTTCTTACACATCGAAGACATGACCCACCTGGCATTGATTCAGGAGCACGGTTACGCATGGGCAATGGTCTTGTTGATTATA
The DNA here is from genome assembly GCA_052360825.1 of Candidatus Wunengus sp. YC64. Lineage (GTDB taxonomy): Bacteria > Planctomycetota > Brocadiia > Brocadiales > Brocadiaceae > Wunengus. The sequence continues at coordinate 1,490 of DBJWYX010000140.1, read as the reverse complement.
GCATTCTTCTTTAAGTCTGGTATTTTTCCTTGGACATGGCTGCCGCGGGCAATGGAGGGACCCACACCGTCCAGTGCGGCTTTCTATGGTTCATTGTCAACGCATATCCCCATTTTTCTCCTCTTGCGCTTCTGGCCCAACGAGTGGTCTCTTCCGTCGTATTGGCCTGAAGTTTGGACGATCTCGCACCCGGCAAATGCCATTGCCGCTGCTGTTGCCATTTGCGCATTTTCGGCCTTCATTACGACCCACATGAGCCGGCAGCATGCCGACGCCAAAAATACCATTGCGTATGCGACCATGACGCAGTTAGCTATTATCTACATCGAAATATTCTTCGGACTACGGACGCTGGCGCTAATCCACGTGGTGTCACATGGCATATACCGCACATTTGAGTTCCTGCGTACCCCGTCATTGCTTCATTTTTATCATACCATGGAGACACGGCTGCCCAAGATGACAAACCCAGGAAAACACTTTAATACGCTGCTTCCTGAGGGGTTAAGAAACTGGCTCTATGCGCTCTCAATCAAGGAGTTTGGTTTTTTTCTGCGGACATTTGACTTTATTGACGGCTTTCTTGGTTTAAAATTTCTCCGCTTCGACGGAAAAGCGATGAAACGTTTCGCCTGGGTGGTTGCTGTTAGTTGGTCAGCCTTTAGTATAGTAATGTTTTTCCTCGACAGAAACACTTTTATTGTGAAATCCGCTGCTAACGTCAGTGGAGATCCCATTACGGCATTTATTATCAACTGGAAATATTTTAACCCCAAAGACGAGCTATTGCTGGCGCTGGCGGTTGGTTTCAGCGTGCTAACCTTTTGCAATATCAGGAAAGTGGGTATGTTTTTTGTGACCCTCACGTGCTCTGCAGTCACGATTGGAATAGAGCATACTCTGCTCCTGCTGAAGCATCTGGACGCATCAAACCAGCTTTACTGGATTGCAGTGACTGCCCTTGCTGTTGCCTTTGCGGGGCTTGCCTTCTACTCGGTATACAATTTTACAACGGGCAGTGAAAATTATTCAAGTTATACCGCACGGTTTTCCCGTTCTACCCTTGCAAATTTATTGCTATTCATAGCCGCTCTTTCTATTGTAGGCGTGCCTGGCCTGGGCATTGTGCTGGCATGGGAATACCTTCTTCACTATACGGCACAGGTTGCGCCGTTTATGGTGATAAAGGGATTTTTTATTATTAAATTAGACACCTTGCTGGTCTTCCTGTTTTACTTCAGTAACTTCCTCGGTTTCCCCGAACATAAGGTACAGATGTTGCATCATTACAAACTCGGCACCTTGCATCTCCGCTGGGCGCAGAAACACTCGGAGGCGTACCCGGTTCCTTAATACGGAGTCTGTCAAGTGCAGAGGGTCGCATCTTTGCAGGTTGTCCGAGAATGCAGGTTTTCTGCAAAGAGTTATAAAATAAGGGTCTACTAAGTTTTGCGTGGGTAAATTTTCATAATAGTTCTTTCTCAATAGCA
>DBJWYX010000139.1:0-6857 GCA_052360825.1 Candidatus Wunengus sp. YC64 | reverse complement strand
TTTCCCAAGAGCAGAAAGATTCGGTAAGGCGTAAGCTGGCAGGTTATCTCTTGTATCACCCTCTTCCCTTGAACGTCTCCCGCTGACAAATGTGTTCAGATTGGTGTTGATACACTTCCAGTAATGTACATTTATCCCGAAATTGACAGCTTTTTATAATTTGGTGGAATCCTGCCATTAAAATAACCACACGCCCAATAATATAAGATATCTTTAAACCACACCCGTATAAACTGTCTATCTGTTACAACCCTGTTTATAAATGTCCATGGCCTCGTGAACATCTCCTCTATGGGTCCAACCAATTCTGACGGATCCCTGAAACATGCCCAATCACAGGTTACACATGAAGGTTTTTGATAATTATTTTCAAAGTCCAGCTCCCAGAATTTGCCGAGATTCTCTTGTCTCATGAAACCGCAGGGATAGGTATTGCCATCCCTCGCGTCAACAAAGAAATATTCGGATCCTCCCCTGCAAGGATAACAAAGCCATTCTTTATCAGTATATTGTCGTATAAGTGAATACAGAGAACTCATTGGATTGAATATCCTTATCTTTTGCCTGAATTCAGGTATTACATCAAAGAAGGCTTTAAGAAGCACCGCCTTTTCTTCATTGGAAAATGTAACAAGATTCTCCTTTGATATTGCCATGTAAACAGGTTCGACGTTTTCATACGCATTATAGGCGCTCATGGGATAGGCTGTAATAGAGGTTGTAAAGCCCGTGTTAAGAAGGAAGTTAAAATAATCCCGGAAGGCTTTCTTAAAATATTCATAAAATTCCATTGATTTCAAATCCATTTGATCCCGGAATCCGTTCATGTTTCTGTTTATCGCGAGAATGGCCGCAGGATAAATCCCATGCTTGTGGAAGATCGGAAGTACCTTTTTAATACCAGCAATTACCCCCGGTAAACCCCTCATTTTCTCGTGAACATCCGCAACTGCAGAGTCTATACTTATCCAGAAACTATAAATCCTGGTCTCAGCGAGTTTCTCCACGATACGCGTCACTCTTTCTGTAAAATCAGGACTATCGTGGTTCATAAACATAAAACCATTTGTCCCTGTTAGTATGTATTTAATGCCTGCATTCCCTGCATATTTTATAAAACTAACAATCTCGTCAAAAAACAAGAATGGTTCACCACCGGTAATTTGCAGTATCTTTACTCTTTTTTTTACCGCCGTGTCAATAATTCTTTTTACATCATCCGGGTTTAGCGTAGAACGAGGATAACTTTCTTTGACGTTCATTCCGCATTGGGGACACTGCGCATTACATTTATCTGTGTATTGGATAACCAGTTGTTTTGGAATTATGCCTTTGGGAAATAGTTTAAGCATGTTGTTTCGGAAATGGAGTGTAAATGTCCTTCATATTGTGCTCGGTTTCATCATACGAAAGAAAACGGTGATATGTCCTTTCGGTGGAAAGAAGTAACCAGCAAAAAAGTAAAACAAGAGTTGCGGGGAAGTCAGTAATAATCTAAAACGGGGTTTTTCAAACATAGCATCGAAATAATTCCCGGTACAACGAACGTAAGTCTTCAGAAGTCGGGTATTCACCATCGGGCATAACGTATCAAAATAAAAGCGATGGTAGACCTTAGCAACTTCCAGACCCGCGTTTAGCCCGATATTTAACAATGCTCTCTCCGATAGGATATGGCGATGATAGGGTTGGTGTAGTTCCATCGAGAATTCTACGGGATCAGATAAATCGATTTTATCGGCGTTGGGGGTTCCGATTACCACCAACCCATCCTGTCGCAAACATCGAACAAGCTGTCTGAAAAATTCAACAGGCTGGTTCGTATGTTCTATTGCCTCATACGATGTAACAATATCATACAAATTATCTAAATTTTTTTTATCAGCATATTTTTCGACATATGGATCGTAACCAAATGCCTTGTATCCGCATTGTTGTAAGAACAAGACAAACACACCCTGTCCGCATCCGACATCGATAATTGTGTGTTCCTTTTTCAATCCGTGTTTCCGTAACAATCGAAGCCGATTACGGTAAGCACAGCGGGTCGCATAATTCATGATGTGTTGTTTTAACGGGTAGTGTTCGTAGTAGTCGTCGAGATTTACCTCTTCTTTGGAATGCAAAGAGCGGCAGTTCGAACAACGCCATACGGTAAATTTTTCATCTTTGAATTTTCGTACATTGAAATATATTTCCTTTGCCTCTAAAGCATTTTCATATTTTTGCGGGTGTTCACAAACGTTGCATACAATACAGTCAGTCATAGTATTCCTGTTTATTGTTACAAACCATGAACGGCATATCGTGAGGACATATCCTCAGGAGTTCTATCTCTCGTCTCTATAAATTTTCTTGCCCTTTCTCCCATAACTTTGATTTTTTCCCTGTCCTTTATCAAAAGTATCAAGGTATTCACCAATGCTGATCTGTCGTTTGCTTTGACAACATATCCCGTTTCATTATGTATCATTAATTCCTTTGGCCCTCCTTCATCGGATACAATGACAGGAAGCCCTGATGCCTGTGCCTCAAGTATTACAATCCCAAATGTATCGGTAGCGCTGGGAAAAACAAACACATCCGATGATGCGTATAACGTAGTTAATTCTTCTCCGGTAAGAAAACCTGTAAACAGCGCCGGATATCCTTCTAATTTACGTTCAAGCTCACACCTGTAAGGCCCATCTCCGGTAATAATCAGGGAGCAATGGAGACCTGTTTTTATTATATTGATAAAGGCATCGGCCAAAAGTTCAAGGTTCTTTTCCTTTGAAACACGTCCAACATAGAGGAATTTAACCTCTCCATCCATTTTATATTTTTCCCATATCCGAGAATCCCTCTTAATGGGTGAAAAGATTTTAGTATCAACCCACGTCCATAAAGGCTTTACCTTTTCAGGGAAAATACCCTTTTCTATAATTTGGTCCTGTGTGCTTTTTGACGGAACCAGTACTTCTTCCATTTGATTAAAAAACCAGATTACATATTTCCATGACATATTCTCAAGAAACTCATCATTGGTAAGACTCATAACGTATTGGGGTATATCCGTGTGATACGTGGCAGAAACCGGTATGTCCATCAGCTTTGCGATGAAAAGCGCTAAAAGACCGAGTGTGCCGGGTGTGCTGACATGGATTCTCGTGAAACCCTCACGTTCAATATAATCAATCACATCAAGGATAGGGGGAAAGTACATTATTAATTCAGGATATTCCGGCAATGCAAAGTCACCGACGGATTTAAAATTCTTTATCCTGTTTTTAAATGAAGTTTCATTGTTGCTGCACGTTATAACCGTTAAGTCAACTTCTCCTGCATTTGCATTTTCAATAAGTCTTTTTATCGTTGTGACAACGCCGTTTATTTCATTGAGAGTGTCTGTAAAAAGGACAATTTTATCTCCCGTGACATCCTCGCCTGGTGACACAAGGTTTTCTCGCAATCGTTTTATCAGCCTTTTGCTTTTATGCTGATGATAATAGGTTGTGTAATATGGCATCGTGAGGAAATGGACGATACTCAACGAACCCAATGTTTGAAACACCTTGAAAATATTGCTGTTGAAAGTCGTCTTCATAAGCTTATTCATATAAATACAAATCATCCGGTTCGACAGATAATTTATTATTGCAAATACGCTTCTATTTTTATCTTCCGTATTAAAACTACCAAGGAGTTCCTTGTCGTTAATTAATTTTTCTGCTTCTCTGTCCAAAATCTCTTCAAAGGTTTTTTTGTCATAATCGTCATAAACCCTTGGCATTTTTTTTCTGATGAAGAATTTAATCTTTTCACCGAAAGAAATATTTGCCGGTTTTGTTTTAAAAAATCTGTTTAAAAGAAATTTAACAAAAGGCATCGATTTGTTTTTGCCAGATTGTATGCGCTCTGTATAGAATTTATACCCAATTCCGTAGATATTGTGAGCGAGAGTTAATGTGTCTCCATCCATCCCTTCTGCCCGGGTTTTATGACTCCCTATGGATGATATGAACTCTTTTAACGTCTTTCCGTCCTGAGTCACCGTATATGATCTGGCAATAAAAAAACCACCGTGGTCGTCAGAACCGCCTACCATAGCCTTTTCCCACGGTGCGACTCCATAGGGAGTTATATTATGTCTGTTTGAAATGGCTTCAAATTTCTCTTTGGATAATGAAGTTATTATATCTTTTATTAATGTATTGAATCGCCCTGCCCTTATGCCATTTTTTACCTCAAATACTTCAAACAACAATAACATTTTCTCCACAATCTCTTCGGTAAGCCTTCCATTCATATCAAATAAAGGATGCGCAACGAAATGGGTAATGCCGGCCTTACGAAGATATGCAACTAACTCATAAACATTTTTACTCAGACTTGCTATCTGTTTGAAAGTATCTTCTGTTATGTCAAGGACAACGACATGTATCTTGCAATTATTTTCGGGGAAATAGGTGCTGACCTCAACACTTATAAACGCATCCGGCAGGTGGGCTATCTCAAGAGCGCCGTCGATGGTATCATGGTCTGTTATGGTCACATAATTCATCCCCATCTTTTTAGCGGTATTGTATATATATTCCGGGGATGTACAACACTCAGGGCAATTAAGTTTCCTTATTGCCCAGATGGGTGACTTATTGGAGAAGCGTGAATGTACGTGTAAATCTGCCCGATAAAGATATGTCATTAATTATTTTTTATTAAGACAAAGTTTATAAGGTCAAATAGAATTGATATACGTATCTCAGCTTTTTCCTGCCTTTTCTAAAATTGGTAACTCAATCCAACAAAAAAAGACCTTCCTGGTCTGGGAAGGTCGTCCGGTATGGAAGTTGGTCCAGGGTCGCTGTAATCCTTGTCCAGAAGGTTATAAACCGTCCCGTATACCTCCAAGGTCTTAAAAAATTCCTTTCCAATAACTGAAAGGTTTAACAGGGCATAGGCTGGCATGTCTCCCCTTGTATCGTCCTCTTCCCTGAACCGCTTCCCGCTGACAAAGGTACTCAGGTTAGTGTTGATATACTTCCAATAATGCACGTTCACCCCAAAATTGCCCTTGTGTTTTGCTACAAATGGCAAGTCATCCCCATCGTCGTCTTCCGGATTCAGAAAGGTATAATTCATAAAAACGTAATTGCCCTTGTTTATATCTACCTTGGTCTCAGTCTCTATACCTTGCACACGGGCATCACCAAAATTTTCAAATCGTGAAGTTATTTGGCTGGTTGGCAATGTCCGTATAACGATGAGGTCTTTGATATCATTGTTGAAATAATTAATACCACTGGTAACGTACTTGTTAAATTTATAACTTAATCCTATTTCATAGGTTCTAATAGTTTCCGGGTCTATATCCTCATTTCCCTGAAGGGCAGGTTGGTTGGTACTATACATTTCTGCAAAGCTGGGCGCTCGAAATGCCTCTCCGTAAAGGAGTTTTAACGATGCGTCTTTAATAAACGCCCATGTTAAGCCTGCTCGTGGACTGGTTGCTCCTCCAAAATCGTTGTACTGATCGTGTCTTGCGCCGAGGGTGAGGTTAAGGGTATCGGTAATATCCCACGTATCCTGCAAATACACCGACCATATCCTCCGTGTAGTTTCTTTTAAAAAAGGGTACGTATCTGAAAAATCCTGGATAGAATCCAACGGCTCGTAGGTAGCAGGATGAAAATTGCTTGAATAATGGACGCCGGTTTGACTGATGAGCCGATATTCCAAACCGAGCGTAAAAATATTTCCATCAAATAATTCGTAATCAAATGGGATCTCAGTACCAACGACCCGGTTGATTACCTTAGCGTTACCGATGAGACCATCAGCATACGTATAATATGTATCGTAACTCCCGTCTTCATTTGTATCCCACGGTATCGTTGTGCCGTCGGGGAACGATTCAATGTAAAGGTTATCGTCAAATTGGTCGTAATAAATCCTGGGTTTTACAGTAAATCGTTCTTCAAAGGTCTTTTTATAACCTGCTTCACCAAAGACATAGTTACTTTCAATATCAGACCCGTCAGTTAGCGCATACTGCGGACCAATATGAGGCCCTCGATTTTTATTAATGTACAGTCCTTCAAAGTATACATCTTTGTATGATACCTTAAGGTTCAGATCATACTCTTGCCTCCAGTCATCAACCCTTCCCGGAGCCTGTGAGACTGCTGCAAATCCAAAAGGAGAAAGCGCGTTGTCAATTATTGTTTGGTTATCACTTTCTACGACGCCGTCAAAGCCGTCGGTATGCCTGTAGTGAACCATTCCTGAAATATCAACCTTCCCATACGTTTTCCCAAAGGTTATGTTTCCTTCTTCGGTATCGAAGCTCCCATAACCGCTGCTTACCTTTACACCATCAATGTCCTTAGCATCAAAGGTAATGATATTGATAACTGCCAGAAATGCGTTTTCGCCGTACATGGCGGAACCCGGACCCCTAATGATTTCTATCCTTTTTATGTTTTCCACCGGAAATTCTTCAAAATTGAGAAAGGCATTGCTGTTTAATGGGTTATTTACATAGTGTCCATTAAGCATAACCCGTACAGACTCTGAACCTGCAAGACCCCGTGCGACAGGAAATACATGCCCGAAATTACCGCTCTTTAAAATTTCAAATCCAGGCACTATCCTTAATATTTCAACAAAAGTACGATATCCTAAATTCTTAATTTCTTCGGCCGTAATCACCGTCACAATACTGGGCGCCTTGCTTATTTGGGTCTCATGCCGTGTCGCAATTGTCACCTCTTCATCAAATCCAAACCAGAGGGCTTCAGTTGAAACCCCCTCTGCAATTGTACTGGTTTCAAAAGTTGAGTTATTTCCATCACTACTTGAAGAGGTCTGAGTAAGGT
>DBJWYX010000138.1:6676-6896 GCA_052360825.1 Candidatus Wunengus sp. YC64 | reverse complement strand
ATTCAGTGGTAGAATACCAGCTTCCCAAGCTGGGTATGAGGGTTCGATTCCCTTCGCCCGCTCCATTCTTAAATCAAGGGTTTCAAGCCAAAATCAATAATCTTTATATACTAGAAAAACATGAAAAGACCACAACTTTATCTCGAAACATCGGTCTGGAATTTTTATTTTGCAGATGATGCACCTGAAAAGAAAGTGATAACCCATAGATTTTTTGATA
>DBJWYX010000138.1:0-6666 GCA_052360825.1 Candidatus Wunengus sp. YC64 | reverse complement strand
CAAACGGGTGAATACGAAATATTTGTATCAGATGTTGTTATCGAAGAAATTGGTAGAGCCGATAATAAGAAAAGGCAGTTACTATTGAACATCATTAAAGAATATCACCCTAAAAGATTGGTGATTAATGAAGACGTTGTAGAACTTGCAAAAAAGTATATTGCAGAGGGAGTTTTACCCGCCAGCAAGATCGAAGACACAATTCATGCAGCAGTTGCAACGATTTTTGAGATGGATGCCCTTATTAGTTGGAATCTAAAACATTTATCAAATTTAAAGAAAATGGAATTGATAAATGGGGTAAATATGAAAGAGGGTTATTCTAAAAGGCTGGAGTTAATAACTCCAATGGAGGTGTCTGATGGAGAAATATGATAAATCATTACTTGAAGTGTGGGAATGGAAAGAAAAGGTTTACCAAGATGTTAAGGATTTGACTGCGGAGGAATATGTTGAAAAAGTCAGAAAGGATGCAGATAAAATTCTTTCAAACGGTCTTATTAACTTAACACCTGTTGCCTTAAAGAAAGATCCTCATAAAATTACTTAAAAATATTATTCACAACTTCTGGTAATAGCAGAAAGTTGTGTATGTTAAAGTGAAGGGATTAAAACCACCGAAATCAAGACTCATTAAACCCGAAGTTGCTTTATTATAATTTATTTCAAATTATGAGTCTAAATGGGCAGTGTGCAAACAAAAGATAAATATTTAAATGAGAGGCGTGCGCTTCCCTGTATTAAAAACCTTTTTTGCTTATTTAGCAGAAAGGAGTTTTATCATGAGCGAGTTTATCGCTCAGTTAATACAGGTTCCTTTACGTTGACACGGCATTGATTCATTGCTACAATAAACGCCTTTAATATCGTTGATAAGATACCTGATTTTATGGAGGAGACACGATGATACTGCCATTGCAAATTACGTCCCGCAATTTGGAACTCACCGAAGCGATCAAAGCGGACATCCGCGAGCATGCTGAGAAGTTAGATAAATATTATGACAGGATTACAAGTTGCAGGGTCACAGTAGAGGCCATTCCCAAGAGGTCATTGTACAACGTGCATATTGATATAACGGTACCTGGCGTTGAACTGGTAGTGAAACTCGATCCGAACACAGACCTCTATGTGTCAATAAGAGACGCCTTTCATGATGCGCGCCGCAAGCTGGAAGACTTCGCCAGGAGACAGCGCGGTGATGTAAAACACCATGAGGAACCAACCCATGCGCGTATAAGCGCACTGTTTCCGGATAAGGGTTACGGCTTCCTCACTACACCGGACGGACGAGAGATATATTTCCACGAGCACAGTGTGCTGAACCGTAAATTTAAACAACTGGAGATCGGAATAGAGGTGCGCTTTGCTGAAGAAATGGGCGAAAAAGGGCCGCAGGCCAGTTCTGTGACTGTGGTATGAAAGGAATCAAACCTTAGGAAACAACATCTTATTTTCCAATGCAAAACTCTGAAAATATTTTAGATAAAATATCTTCTGTGGTAACCTCTCCCACAATCTCACCGAGGGCGTCTATTGCAGCACGCAGGTCTAATGCAATGAATTCATAGCTTTCATTGTTATTTACCGATTCTATAGTTTGTCGAATCGATTGAAGTGAACGCTGTAGCGCCTCCCTTTGACGCACATTAAAAATCGGAGCGCCGTCCGAAAGATTTACCCGCCCCCCCAGGACACCTTCCAGCAAGGTTTCCTTCAGTCTTTCAAGACCTTCACCTGTCAGGGCGGAGGTATGTACCACTGGATGTTTCTTTAACTCCGCTGGTAATTCCGGGGAAGAATTGCTTTTTAGCAAATCACATTTGTTGATTACAATAATCGTATTGCCGGTTAAATCATCCAGTTTCATTGCCCTCAATTGTTCGTCTATAGTAAAGTTGCCATCAAAGACAAGTAATATTACCTGGGACTTTTTCAGGGTAGATAGCGTCTTTTTCATCGCTCTGGATAAAACGACTTCTTCTGAATCATCCATTCCAGCAGTATCCATCAGTTTAAAACGAATGCCCCTGATTTCTAAAATGTCTGCAACAACATCACGTGTCGTTCCCGGTATCTCGCTAACAAGCGTCCTCTTTTTCCCCAGTAAGGCATTGATCAGACTTGATTTTCCAACATTGGGTTTACCATACAAAACGGTGTCAATCCCTTCTTGAGAAACATGGCCTGTTTCCGGCTGAATCAGGAGCTGAGAAATACCGTTTTTGATTACCGCCAGTTTATCCATGATTTCTCTTGCGGAAATGAGCTCGATATCCTGATCGGAAAAATCAATCGCTGCTTCGATATATGAACAAAGGGAAACCGCATCGTCCTGGATGCGCTTGATCTGCTGCGAAACACTTCCTGTTAATTGTGCAACCGCAACCTTCAGTTCCGCGTCTGTTTGTGCTCGTATGATGCGCATGGCGGCTTCGGCCTGAGTAAGGTCTATCCGGCCATGCAGGAAGGCGCGTTTTGTAAATTCGCCGGGTTGTGAAAGCCGGATATTTCTCTTTACCTGAATCCCTTTTGATAAAATAGAAGACAAGAGCATTTCCATGATTATCGGAGAGCCCAGGGTATGGATTTCCACCACGTCCTCTTTTGTATAAGAATACGGTTGTTTCATGATATACAAAACTGCAGGGATATTAACCCCTTCTTCCTTGATGTGAATATTCCCCGCAGTGGATGTATATGTGGGGATTTCTCCCAAATCAAAATGTGCGGCGGGTATAAAAAAATCTTTTATGCACTGGATAGCTTCATGACCACTGATTTTAATGATAGATTGAAGCGACCTGCCAGACGGAGAGGAAACTGCAACAATTGTGTCCTGAATTTCGGGGGACATGAGTGAAAAATAAATAATTTGCCACTGTGGCGTAATACCTGACTATTTGATTTTTACCTTTTTTATGGATCTTCGAATCACCAGACCCTCTATAATGCTGAAAATAGTGCTCGTAGTCCAATAAACGGTGAGTCCTGAAGGCATATGATATAATATAAAGGCAAACATAATGGGCATGAATGACATCATCTTTTGTTGTGCCTGCGCCTGTGGGTCTGCTGCAGGAGCCTTGGGCGTTAGCTTCATCTGCGCAAAAGAAGCCCCGGTCATAATCAAAGGCAATATATTGAGGGCATTCCCGATGAAAGGAATGGTGAACGGAAGGAGCAATAAGGTATCCGGCCTTGAAAGATCGTTAATCCAGAACATGAAAGGAGCCTGCCTCATTTCAAAGGAAAGCTGTAAGGTGCGGAAGAGCGCAAAAAATACCGGAAGCTGTAACAACATCGGTAAACAACCGCTCATGGGATTAGCTCCGTGTTTCTTAAATAACAACATCTGCTCTTTTCCCATCCTCTGTTTGTCGTGTTTATATTTTTCCTTGAGTTGATTAATCATAGGCTGCAATTGCTGCATTCTGAACATGGAGACCTGACTCTTCCTTGTCAGTGGGAATAGGATAGCCTTGATGATGATGGTTAATACAATAATGGAGATGCCATAATTAGGAATCACCTTGTGGACGCCATTTAAAAAAGCCAGAAGCACCTTGCTTATAGAGGTAAGCCAGCCGTAACTGAGGAGGGCGTCTAAGGTGTCGTAGTGTTCCAGAACTTCCTCTTTTTTTGGTCCCGTAAAATAGAGATAACTGTGTTTTACAGACTGATGCGGCGGTATCCGAAACTTGTTTGTTTGGAGAGAAACCATAAAATCGCCCGTATCTGCCTTTTCATTGGAGAGAGCCCCCATTGCATCAAATGCCTGTGCATTCAAGGATGCCACCGAATCACTCGATACAGGTTTTAAAATCGTGGCGAAATACTTGTTCGTTGACCCGGCCCAAGCGATGCCGACAGATTCATTCTTGAAAGGAAATGCTTTGGGTGCAGTGAGCGCCAATTTAGTCCTTTTGTTTCCCAAATCTATACCGGCTACGGCTGCCATGTCAGTGGAAGGCACACCTTCGTGAGTAATCAGGGAAGATGCAATGATGTTATATGAAAGTGAAACCTCCGTATCGGTAGTATTTTCTATGGCAATATCCATATCTATATTGTATTTATCTGAAGGCAAATCGACCGTTTTGATAATATTGATTCCCTCCTCTAATTTCGTGGTGAATACAATCTTGTTGGCGCTGTGTTCAAGAATAGTATATCGCTGCCTCTGAAAGCTCGTTTTTTGAGCAAAGGTATCAATGGCGAGCGGATGATATTCCGTATAAGTATCCTTTAATAATTCCAGAATGTCCTTTGCCTCCGCATCTTTAAAATGCTTGAGTATAATGGAATTGAGCGCCGCACCCTCATTCGACCATACCATTTTCAAGAGTTCATTTTCGATAGTGACTTCCTGTATTGGAAGCTCTGTCTGAGGCGGTATGGTTTGAGTTGACGGTTTTAACAATGGCTGTTGTTCTGCTTCAGCTTTCATGTCTGCATGTTTCTCCGAAACAACCTCCTCTTTTATTTCTTCGGCGGGTTTCGTCTTTTTTGGAGAAAACATTGGTAATATAAAGGGGTAATACAATAACATGACTACCCCGCAAATGATAATTGCTATAAGCGCTTTTCTATCCATTAATTTTCCTTTTTATGTTCCACGGGTAATTCTGCCTCATCAATAAGCATAACGGGTATTTCATCTTTTATCGGATATCTTCGGCCGCATTGTGTACAGACGATCCGATCATTTTCCAGCCTGACATCCGTCTTACAGAGCGGGCAAGCAAGAATGTCTAACAATTCTTTAGAAATCATAACAACTTCCTCCAGATAGAGGACAATACGATCATGCAGAAAGCCACAAATCTCAAGTCTGAAATTCCTGTGCCCTGGTTGAGCGCTCCACAGAATAATCCAGAAGTGAAAAATGTTAACAAACTATCGCAACAATTTCAAATCAAAATTACTTCATCGACAATTTCAAACCCTGTCTAACGATGCCACATTATTGAGGGATATCTGAATATCCGCGTAGTTAATAGGTTGCTCAATCTTTATCCTATTCAAACGAACCAGTTCCAACAAGGCTAAAAAGAATCCAATAATCCGATTTCTTTCGCATATTCCCATAAAAAGATCTGTAAAGGATATTGAAGTATGGAGATGTACCTTTTGTAAAACTCCGTTCATGTATTCCTGTATGGGCGTATCGTCATAAGTTACTTTTGTGGGCACACTCATCAGAGTTTGTTTCATGAGGTGCGAAAACCTCTGTAAAAGGTCCCATATATTCACACCTTCCAGGGGAAGTTCCTGGTCTTTATCTTCTGTTTCAAGGGAAATCTCCTTGTGCAAGCGAAAACACCTTTTTTCCCACTCGGCAGCCCTGACAGCCAGGACCAGGGTGCTTTCCTTGTACCGCTTGTATTCCAGCAATTGTTTCACCAGGGACAACCGCGGGTCTCCCTCCTCTTCTTCAATACCCTGCGCCTCTGTGCGGGGAAGAAGCATATACGATTTGATGTACATGAGCGTGGCCGCCATCACCAGGAAATCCCCCACAATATTCATATCCAGGGTTTGCAGCGCCTCTACATACTGTAAGTATTGATCCGTAATCCGCGCGATAGGAATATCGTAGATATTTACTTCTTCTTTTCGAATCAGATAAAGGAGTAAGTCAATGGGTCCGTTATAAATGTCCAGGTCTACTTTATATTCGCCTGTCATTACTTTTCCCCCAAAATAAATTTTTCTTATTCTGTATGAACTTTTAGTCCCCGAAGAACTATAGTACTATACATCGACTCAAAGGTCGTTACAAGACGGAATATTATCTATCTTCGCTTAAAGACGCAAACCCGTAAATAACTTGAGAAAGTAATGAATGGGTGGACCGAGTATTATGCTTAAAATCGAAATACCCGCATAATTTCCCAGAATAATCAGCCCCAGCAAAATAAACGGACTGTAGCGTTCGATTCCTTTATATTTCACCGCCATCCGATAGGGTAACAATCCCTCCAGGATATGAGAGCCATCCAGAGGGAATAAAGGAATCATATTAAAAAATGCCAGCGATAGATTCATTATGACCCCCGTGAGTAATAAATTAAACACAAAGGCAGATATGTTTACAGGGATAAACGATGTATTCCTCAATAGCTGAAAGAGTACGCCGAACAGAAATGCAGAAACAAAGTTTGAGGCAGGTCCTGCGAAGGAGACAATCACGTTGTCCCTGCGGGGATTTCTAAAATTATAAGGATTTACCGGAACAGGTTTTCCCCATCCAAAATGAGCAAAGACAAAACATAATGCCCCAATAATGTCAATATGGGCAAGAGGATTCAACGTCAAACGGCCTTGCAGCCGTGCAGTGGGGTCGCCAAATTTATTAGCCGTCCAACCATGGAAATATTCATGAATGGTCAGTGCATAGAGTATTGCGGGAATTGAGATGATCAGATTATTTAAGTTCACAAATACGTAAGTTCTCCCTTTCTATATTTAATTGCGGGCATCTTAACACAACGGAAATAAGTTGTCAAGTCCAGAACACTTAATTAAATCTTTACCGCTGATGATACCCTTCTTTTCTCTTGAATATAAAAGAGATGCCCACTATAATCAATCAAACAACGCATGAAAATTTAACAATTCCATTTCAAAGATACGTAATTTATTGCATGCAAAAAAAACCGA
>DBJWYX010000137.1:0-6928 GCA_052360825.1 Candidatus Wunengus sp. YC64 | reverse complement strand
GTGAACGAGCCGGTAACAGTCCGAAGTCTTGTGAATTTGCAGGATTTCTTCGCGAAGCACCTTTGCCAGTTCGAGTTTTTTGTAAAAGAATTTTTGGTCCAGTGATTCAGAAATATTCTCGGTTAACAGACGAATGCCGATATTGCTGTTAACATTGTAAATACCTCTGCCAATAAAATCGCCTTCTTTAGAGATCACCTCTACCAATGTCCCCGGTTTTAATTTTTTTTGGGGATGACGGACCATCCGGTTGAATATCCAGGGATGGAGGGAGTTTCGCTTTGCTTTAAGAGATATAACAGGTAGTTCCATAGTTCAATGTTACGTAATTTATAGGCGAGATTCATCTCGCCTGGAGCAACTAAAAAGGTAATCAACAGAAATAGTCGACTTAAAAGTCGCGTTACGGCATTATTACAGAATCTTTACCATGAGCATTGATACCCCTGCGCCTGTGGAGATATTGATAAAATTAATAACTTCATTACTTACCCATTTTCGCCGTTCGATGGTTGCCCCCAGAACACTCTCAACCGTTGTTCCAATAAAAGCAGCAATCACTACGATTATTATCGACGAAAGACTGATTAATTGCAATAAATAAGCTTCAGCGCCAATGAGTGCGGCAGACGAGACTCCCAAGATGGTACCTTCGATAGATATTGCCCCATCCGTTCCCACAGGCACGGATTTCATTGTGGTAATAAGAATAGGTCTTTTCCCATAGATTTGCCCTAATTCACTGGAGATGGTATCGAAGGTGGCCGTGGCGAAGGCTGCCACAAATGCTATCTTGAAGACTTCAGGAATATCGGTTAATAAAGCCATAATAGCCATGATAAGCCCAACTCCACCTTTGGCGACTGCATGTTTTACCCCGCGCCTTCCCTTGTTTTCCTGGGCAACTCCGTGTGATGCCTTCCATTTGTATTTGTGTTTGGATGACCAACTGCCAAGGGCGAAAAAAGTAAAAAGGACAAAAAAGCCACCTATTCCCAGACAAAGATATATTATCGTGCCAACGACAACCCCACCGATTAAACCGGATTTGCTTACCGTTTTTAAACAATAGGCAAGTAAGCCAAATGAAATATTGACAATTAAAGCAGCGATGATGCTCTGCGCATTGTTAAGATGTTCCCAGTTAATAATCGTGGTAGCATACAGGAACAATCCAGCCGTGAGTGGTACAGTAATATTGTCATTTATCTTTAAGGGTAGTGATTCTACACCCGCTGCAACAAAAGCAGCTAAAAACGCAGAGGTAAAAAAGTAAGACCATGTTAATGGTGTTTGCATTTGCCCCAGTGTGGCTTGAGTAAAGGCATGACCCTGATTTACCCACCACATGAGAATGGCTGCACCCAGTCCGCCAAAGAAGACAAAAGCAGCACTGCCTATCCAGGATTTCTCAGGATTCCAGGGGAGTTTCCTTTTCCCGTAAGTCTTTCCAAAGATGTTGGAGCAACCGTCTCCAAGAGACATAATAGCCCATGCCCCTGCCACGATGTACATTTTTTTATAGAAGAGGAGAATGAGAATAAAGACCATTACGCCGTAAATGAGTTTGCCAGAGGAAAATCCCTTTTCGCGTTCATGTTTCCGGAACGCACTCTTTACAAGCATCTTTGACAAGAAAAGTCCGTACATAATCCCCACGAATGCAAAGAGGAGCGCTTGCCAGGTATTTAAGTACCTCAGCAAGAGGACAAATACAACGGGTACGATGTGTTCGATCTTGCGTTTCGTTTCACTTGTCATAGGTTTTGGTATCTTATCAAAAATATACTGATAACTGTTCAAAATATATGGCCTAGCTCAAAATATCCGGTTCAATCTACAAGATTGAACCGCCCACGAGGATTTTGTGATTCGAGTTTATTTGCCGCCGTTACTTAGTTTTAGTGCGGTTTGAGCCTAGGGTCTTATATATCCAGTCCAATGTACGCTCCAAGCCTTCTTTTAAAGGAATATGGGTATATCCCAATTCCTGTTCTGCCTTTTCCGAGCTGAATGCCCAGTCGTGTTTGTAGATTTCAATTATGGAGGGTGTATGTTTTGGCGTCTTTCCGGATATGCGGGCAATGAGTTCATCGTATCTAGCGGACATTTTTGCAATCCAAAATGGTATGTGGCGTTGAGGGGCTTTTACTCCACTGAGTGTTTCCAATAATTTGAAAAAGTTTTCCATCGAAACATTTTCTCCCCCAAGAATATACTTTTCTCCAATCTTGCCTTTTTCCATCGCCAGCAAATGGCCTTTTACCACATCAGCGACAAATACATAATTCCACAACTTGCTTCCATCGCCAAGGATTCCCGGTATCTTTCGCCCCAAAAAATCCAGGAGGATACGGACAACCAAATTTCCCTCAGTAATTTCGCCTGGCCCATAAATTATACAGGGATACACCGTAATTACGGGCAATCCTTTATTCAAATATTCAGGGAGCAACTGATCGGCAATATACTTTGTACGTTCATAATGGTTATGTAAGTGGTCAGGGTCGTGTTGTGTTTCCTCGGTATTGAGTTTGCCATTTGACGGGCCGATTGCCATAAAAGAAGAGGTGTACACAAATTTTGAAACTCCCTCTTCCAGGGCGCATTCCATAACGTTCTGAAGCCCTTCCACATTGACCCGGTAAAATTCTGCAGGATTACGCACCCACGCCTTTACCAGTGAGGCCATATGAAATATCGTTTTGCACCCTTTGAGTGCTTCTCTGATTGTGCGTATGCCGGTTACATCTCCTGGAAATATTTTTAGTCGTTTATTGTCAATCTCTTTTAAATTGCTATTTTTTCTAACAAGGAGATGGACATCTTCATCAAAACGGCTCAACTCTTTTATAAGTTGTTTTCCTAAAAAACCCGTTCCCCCCGTGACAAAAATAGGCATAATAAACCAATTATATATAGTAAACGATGCGAGTTAGAAAGTCCCCCCTTAAGAGGGGACTTCGTCGTGAGCGCTCAGTCGAACGATTTAGGGGTGGGTAATTCGGTAATTCGTGAAATATTCACTGAGATTTCACGACCCTTGTCCTCGTGAAACTTGTCCTCGTGAAAACGGGGAACGGGGAGAGGTACCCACTCCTAACCCCTCCCAAAAGGGGAATAATTTGTGCCATTATAAAATATCTTGTCCTCTTTTTCAATGTAGCGCGAACTTCAGTTCGCTTACATCCTATGCGAACTAAAGTTCGCACTACAACTACAACTATGAATTTCCTTAACGTTCATAAATCAGGAATTGTCTTTTCCGTTAATTCTCCAAAAATGACCTTCAGGATATCTTTTATCTGTATAAGGCCTGAAACAGCCCCTTGCGTATCTTTGACAATGGCTACGTGCAATCCTTTTTGCTGGAATTCTGTGAGTATCATGCTAATTCTTTTATCCTCCGGGACAAAATAGGGTTCCATTAAGAGGTCTTCGAGGACAAAGAGTGGATTATTTATCAGCATGTTTATGATTGCTTTTGAATGAATGATCCCGATGACGTTATCAAGACTGTGCTTGTATACAGGGTATCGTGTATGACCTTCTTCGGTGACAATTCTCACAATGTCATCGCTACTCATGTCCGCATTTATAGCGACAATCTTGTCTCTGGTTACCATTACCTCTTTAGCAAATTTATCATTCAGTTCAAATACCCTGTGCAATAACTTGTGTTCACCGTCTGCCAATACGCCTGTTTCCCCACTTTCTTTGATGATATGTTTCACTTCTTCTCGGGTGAAGATTGTTTTTTTATACTCGATCTTTACGCCAAATAAATTAAAGACCAGATAGGTGATATACGTAATCAATGTAACAATGGGGGAAAGTATCCATCGTATCCACTCGTACGGTTTAACAATCAACAACGAGAGCCGCTCTGGAAATTGTGTTGCTAATACTTTTGGGAATGTCTCGCCAAACATAAGTAAAACAAGGGCAACGATAATTGGGGCCAGAATCACACCCCACTCGCGTAAGTAATATATTGCGATTGTCGTTCCTATCGTGGATACTACGGTGTTGACGATGTTATTTCCTGTAAGAATGGTACTGAGAAGCCTATCTGGTTCACTAATTACGTTAAAAATGGAGATGGCTTTTTTGCTTTTCTGCTTGATCAGGAAATCCAATCGCGTCTTATTGACTGAAAAAAAAGCCGTTTCAGACAGGGAAAAAAAGGCAGAAACAAAGAGGAGGATAAAAAAAAGTATCATCATGAAAACTATTGTTGTAGGTGAGAAGTGCAACGAATCCATAAAGACGCCCTTTTTTATTCCTTCTCTTTTTCAAGGATAAGGTTCATGATTTCTTCGGGTGAGGTGGATTTAATGATTTTTTGTTTAAAGGATTCATCAATGAATAAACGGGCTATTCGGCTTAAAAGCCCGAGATATGTGCTATTTGTTCGCTCTTTGGTAGCGATTAAAAAAACCAGATGAACGGGTTTGTCGTCAAGGGAATTGAATTCGATCCCTTGCTCTGAAATTCCCAAACACGCAATAATGTCAGTTACACCCGAAGTTTGTGCGTGTGGTATTCCTATCCCGCCACCGATCCCCGTACTCTTAATCTTTTCTCGTTCTATTACCTTTTTGAGGAGGTCTATTTCATCAGTTACCTTATCCGAAGTCTTGGCGACATTGACCAATTTTCCTAGAACGTCGTATTTATCCCTGCCATTCAGGTTAATAATGATACGTTCTTTGGTCAGGACATTTGAGAGTTTCACACCTATCCCCTTTCACCGCATAACTCCACTATATTATTGTATATATTTTAATTTGTGATTAATAAAAATCAATGCTTTTAAGTTTTTAAAATAAATTCTCATAAAAACTCTGGCCACACGGCAGGGGGGGGAGGTCTAAAATTTCTGCTATGGTGGCTCCTAAATCAGCGAAAGATTGACGAATGCCTAATGATGCAGGAGATTTCAATGCTTTTCCATAGACCAATAGCGGTACATACTCCCTGGAATGGTCTGTGCTCGGTGTGGCTGGGTCACAACCATGATCTGCCGTAATAAACAAAACATCCCCTTTGCCAATTGCTTCAAGGATTTCAGGAATGCGGTTATCGAAGGATTTTAAGGCCTCTGCATATCCTTTAACATCGTTTCTATGACCGTATTTCATGTCAAAATCTACAAGGTTCGTGATAAGGATGCCCTTAAAATTTCTTTTTATGCATTGTATGGTTTGTGTAATTCCATCTTGATTATCATGTGAGTGTATCTCTTCTGATAATCCCTTGTGCGCAAATATATCACCAATCTTTCCAATACCGACCACCTCCAATCCCTTTTGAAGTGCATAATCTAAAATTGTAGGTGATGGCGGCGCTAAAGAGAAATCCTTACGCCTGTCTGTCCTGATGAATTGTCCGTTTTTTACAACAAATGGGCGCGCAATAACCCGGCCTACGGCATGTTCTCCTGTTAATATCTCACGGGCTGTTTCGCACATTTTGTATAACTCTGAAATTGGTATAATATCCTCACAGGCTGCGATCTGAAAGACACTATCGGCTGAGGTGTACACTATCGGAAATCCCGTCTTGATATGTTCTTTTCCTAATTCCTGAATAATTTCAGTGCCCGAAGCAGGTTTATTGCCCAGGATGTACCGCCCGATTTTATTTGTAAATGTATTTATGATTTCTTTTGGAAAACCATTCGGATAAGTAGGAAAGGGGTTTTTTGTTATAATACCCGTCATTTCCCAGTGGCCTGAAGTGGTATCCTTTCCTGCGGAGATTTCTGACATCTTGCCATAAAAACCAGAAGGTGCAATTGAAGGAGAGACTCCCTTGACAGGTATAATTCTTCCAAGCCCCAGTCTTTCCAAATTGGGTAACTGTAATCCGCCCAAAACATCCGCAATATTTCCCAGGGTATTACTGCCTTCGTCTCCATACAAGTGCGCATCAGGCATGGCGCCAACGCCGACACCGTCCAGTACAATAATTATGACCCTTTGTATTGCTTGATTCCAACTTTTCCTTTGTTCGGTCACATCACTGGCTATGTGGATTGTACCTGCACATTTTCCCTGCTCGTCAGAACGCTCCAGCGATTTTATGGAATCTGACAAGGTTACATTTTCAATGCTCACCGCGAAGTAACTGGCCAGTATGGTCAGAAGAAGGTTATTGTATTTGTCACGTTCGAAAGTATGAAAATATTCTGGTATGGTACTAAATACGGCAGACAGCCCAATCAGTTTCCGATTGTGAATAAGGGGGGTGTTCATAAAAGAAGAATAGCGCACATCCAGTACCGGGCGAGATACGATATCTTTCAATCGTGTAGACAACGGAAGGGTTGAGTCCTTAATTTTAGAAAAAGGAATGCCTATGGAAAAAACGGGGGTAAGGTTTTCATTATTATTATTGAGCATAAGGACGGATGCATCAGCCTCTGTAAATATCTTAAAATGTTTGGTAACCGTCCGTATAATTGATTTATAGTCCAAGGGTTTGCTGGTGGGTAGTAAAAAGACGTCCGAGAGGGTCTTGAGTCGTTGGTACAACTTCTTTTCATCCGAGATAGATGACATATATCATGAATCCTGACCCGCTAAATCCGAAGCGCTAAACCCGAAATTCGAGACAATTTCAAAATTACAAATTCAAAATGTTCTGTACCTTGTTTTCAATTTTGTAACAGTTCAGCACACCCACCTGACCTCCCCCATCGAGGGGGAGGAAACGTTTTTCCCCCGCCCCTGGTGGGAGTTAGGGGCGGGGGGGGAACTGTTTCCAATTTCTGGCATTTGACATTAGAATTTGTTCAGGATGATTATATTTAAAATGACGCTTCTTCTTCAAACAAAAAATATTGTTTAAAGCAATTTTCCGATGGGTCCCAGGTCTATATTCAGGTCTTCTGTTTTTAAACCAAACTGCGATTTGAGTTCTT
>DBJWYX010000136.1:0-6929 GCA_052360825.1 Candidatus Wunengus sp. YC64 | reverse complement strand
ATCTTATCGATTAACAGCCCCCGTTCTTCCATTTTTTTACTCAGGATGTCTTCATTACAGTTCTTCATCAGCATCTCTTTTAGCA
Organism: Candidatus Wunengus sp. YC64; assembly: GCA_052360825.1. Taxonomy (GTDB): domain Bacteria; phylum Planctomycetota; class Brocadiia; order Brocadiales; family Brocadiaceae; genus Wunengus. Next base: position 6,844 of record DBJWYX010000136.1, on the reverse strand, counting down.
CGCTGGTATGAACGAAAAGTTCTTTATAATACTTTAACTGTATTGTAAGAATTTCAATTACTTTTTCGATCTTATTTGTTTCGTCTGAGAGCGTTAGTTTGCACACGTCCATATCGTATCTTTTTTAATTTGCTTAGTATTAGTAAGTGTATTGTGAAGAATATGACAGTTGAGTAGTAATCTGATTACCCTGAAGTGTGGCAGTGTTCAGTAAGTCCTGCATTTTGTATAACTGTTGACGATATTGATTTTCTTTTATTTTTAAGCGCGCTTCCATCCGTGTTATTCTAGTATCGATATCCGTTATTCGATTACTAATGACGTTTTTTGTCTCGTCAATAATTGAGCCTCTCGAAGTGGAGGAGCTTTCCACGAACGGTTTTATAAGGGTTTCCAACTTTTTAGCAACACCGTTTGTGGAATTGAATAGGTCCTGGACTGCCTGGGAATTGGAAGAGATGGCATCGTTAAATTTCGTTGTATTCGATAGACTGGCTTTCAGGTAACTATCAAAGGTAATGCCGATTTTACTGAGATAATCCGGATTCCCGCTTGTAAGCCCTGTTACTTGTTCTGATAGTTTTTTATATAATTGGCTTCTTAAGGACGTAAAGGTTGTATTTCCTGCGAATACGCCCCTTGCCTTTGTATACGGGTCTAAACCTGTTTTGTCTTTGATATATTGCGTTACAGAATTAAACTTTGTGAGAAAATCATTAATCTTTGATTGTAAGGCGCTTGTATCCTGCTTGACCGTTATGGTCGTATAGGTGGTATCTGTGTAGGCTGTAACATTCGTATTTTTAAGCGTATAGCTAATACCGTTTATCGTAAAAGTATTCGCGCTTTTGGTTATTTCATCCGATGAACTGGTGCTATTTATGGTAAATTTTGCATCAGTGCCGCTGGTTGCCGATGCAGTGTCCAATTTCATCACATTCATAAGATTACCAGTTACATCCGACAGTGTAATCGTATCTGTGCTGCCTGCGCCTTTGGATTTAATAAGAACCTTGTCGAGGGATGTATCATAGAACACATTTACATTTGCCGTGGAGCTATTTATCCTGGAAATAACCGCATCCAGCGTGTCTGTTGATGTGTCGTATGAAATCTCCACGCCATTAATTTTAAATTTGCCGGTCGTGGTACTTGTCAGTGCAGTATCAAAATTTGTATTATTCAATATTACATTACTCTGAACACCAGTGGCGTCTGTCGTGCCGTGATAAGCATAGGGTGTCGTTGTATCTCTCATTTTCACCTGCGTGAAAAATCCGGTACTACCCCCTGCTACTGATTCAGAGAAAGTTAAAGCGGTTGCAGTTTTGCTTTCAAGATAGAACTTGTCTTCTGTCTTGTTATAGTAAATATTTGCGTCTACCCCTGCAGCATTGACCGCATCCATGAATGTCTGGACTGAGGTATAGGTGGATAAATCAGCCGATGTCCAGCTACCGATAGTTACTGTCCCCGTAGGGGTGCTTCCAAAACCCGCATTAGCGAAACTCTTTGTCACGTCAATTGTCCCGCTGCCTGGCGCTACTTTTGAGCTGCTTATGGTAGCGGGCTTTGTTAGTAATGCCGCAGTGCTTTGTAAAGAGGCGCCGGTAGCTAACTGTTTAACGCGTATCTGATATGTACCTACAGCGGCTCCAGAGCCGGCGGATGCAGTTATCTTTGTTTCATCGCCGGAACTAGATGTCCTTGAGTTATATATAGCGGTGGTTTCGGTGCTGCCAAGCTCTCTTGATAATGTCAAGAGGTCTGAGATCTTTGTCTTTAAATCGGTATGTATGCTGAGACTACTGTTGAGGCTGGTTTTTTGAGTATTCAGAGTAGTTAATGGCCTTCGTTCCAATGTCATGTACTGAGAAACCAGCGAATCAAGGGAGGAACTAGAGCTGTAAGCTGAGGTAAGCGATGATATGGCCATAATATTAAACTCCTAAAACAAAAATATTGGGGATGGGTTAAGGGCACCCATCCCCAATTTAAAACTTACCTTATTTGAAGAGACTTAATATAGATTGTGGTCCTGAGTTTGCCTGAGCAAGCATTGCACTGGCGGTCTGTTGCAATATCTGCAGCTTGGTTGAATTTAATTGTTCGTAAGCCATGTCGGCATCCTCGATACGACTCCTTGCTGCCTCAGTATTCGTCCTGGCGACAGTCAAGCTTGTCTCCTGGTACGTTAACCTGTTCACTACTGACCCAATGTAGCTCAATGCCTCAGACACATCGGATATAGCGGTATCTATCCTGCCCATTAATACTTGAGCAGACGCTGCCGAACCCACTATTGAACCAGCAAGTGAGCCTGTAGCAACCGACACATTTAACCCGGAAGAAGAAAAGCCTTTGGTTGAAGCGGCAGAATCAAAGCTGACGTTGGCCTTTGCGAGCAAATCAAACTTCATTATATCATTTGTGGTACTTGCCCCTGCGCCGATTTGGAACCTGAACAGTCCGCTTGCACTTGATGCGGCGGATGTAGCAGCTCCGCTGAATATTGTTTTGTCGTTCCACCTGGCCTGATTAACCTCAAGGTCAATCTGATTGGTTAATTTTACCAGTTCTCCTTTAATGGCGGTACGCTCAGCAGTGCCCAGTGAGTCATCGGCTGCCTGGGTGGTCTTTGTTTTCATCTGAGTCAGGATGTCGACGATGTTGCCCAGGTGTCCTTCCGCAACTGCGATAAGATTCTTAGCAGAGCCGATGTTGTTTAACGCCTGGCCAAGGCCTTCTGCACGGGCATTGAACTTTTTGGCAATGGTATAACCAGCAGCATCGTCGGCTGCATTATTAATTCTTTTACCTGTTGCCAGCCTCAATTGTGCGATAGACAGCCGATTATCTACGTCGTTCAACGACCTTAACGCATTCAACGCATTAATGTTGGTGTTAATTCTTGCGCCCATTTTTAAACCTCCTTGTTTTAATGTTTTTCCCGTATTCCATGACGAGAAGAAACTAATTCATTCTTCGATATAAATTACAATAATTTAAAAGACTGACTAGTCTGGTCTTTAAACTTTTTTACGGTACCTGTTGTAATTATCGGCAGAAAGTATAATAAGTTTAGTACATTTTTAAATAAATTGTTATCAGTTTCGGATGTCAGACCGTAATCTCGCTTTTTAAATTTGCAGATGATTGATTTTTGAATTTCTTCTCCAGGGAAATAAGGTTTTGTGAGGCGTAATGACAGGTAGGGTCTAATTTGAGCGCTGCCCTGAGTCCGATTATTGCAGATTCCAATCTGCCCAATCTGGCGTAACAAATGGCAATAGTGGCAATTACATCAGCATTGGCAGGTGAGATTTCAAGGTATTTTCCAAGCAGATGAATGGCAGTGGTGTGGTCTTCTATTTCTATGCAAAGATTTCCTAATTTGAGGTATGTGCCGGCGTCCGTTGGGTTTGAATTGAGCGTATTTTGAATGAATTTGATTGCGCTCAGCCGGTCGCCGTTTTTGAATTTAATCCTTTCCATAAGGCATTTGAGTTCCAAGTTATCTGGGTGGGAAGAAATTATTGTTTTCAGAGCCTCTTCTGCCTCTTTAATTTGATTTGTTTGTAATAAAAGATTTACTAAAAATATATGTGCGTTTAAATCGGTGTTATTTTTTTGGATACGTTGTTTTAAGGTGTGGATAGCTTCGTGTGATTTTCCCTGCATAATTTGTGCTTTTCCCATCAAGAGATATATCAAGTGATTATCAATACCAAATTTTATAGCGGTGGTAGTGATATTTTCAGCCTCCGGAAAGCGATTCTGGGAGATGTAGAGGTGTGCAAGGTTTGAGTAATACAATGATTCTTTATCGTTCAGCTCAATAGCCTTTTTATAAGCCAGTTCTGCCTTACCAGGAAGTCCAAGACGATTGTAACATTCTCCGATATTGTTATATGCTTTATGTTCATAATAATATGTATCTACAATACGAAGGTTAACGGTAGGGTTTTTGTTTTCTGTATCTTTTATAACAAGATATTTTTTAAAATAATTTATAGCTTCATCAAGATCTCCCTTTCTTGATAATATATCTCCCATAACATATAAAATATCTAACGAATCGGGATTCTCGTTAATTGCGTCTCTGCAGATTTCTTCTGCCCTATTTATTTGATTTGTGTTCAGCAAGGCATACGCAAGGTCAATATAAATCCTGAGCCTTTGGTTTCTGGAATCAACATCTGTCGGTGAGGCGGGAATATTTAATCCGTCCTTTCCTAATTCGATAACCTTTTCGAAATTATATTCATTCCTATAGTTACGGACCAGGTTTGCCAGGGCAAAGATATTGTTAGGGTCTTCCTCCAGTTGCTTTCTCAAAAGGTCTCCGGTCCTTTTGTATTTATTTTTCATTTCTTCATTAGATAGGTTGTACCCATAATGGTAAAATCTTATTTCCGATGGCAGGGTATTACCATCCAGGACAAGTTGATTGTGTACAATACCTTCAAAGTGCGCCTTTCCTCTGCGGAATACCCTTGAGTAGTAGTGTTTTGATTGACCTCCAGGGAGTTCACTGTAGATAGCAACGTATATTGCATTATATGAATCGGTTTGTATTAACTTATGAAGTAAAGGTATATCAGTCTGTTCAAGCGCCTCATCCGCGTCAATTTGGAGAATCCAGTCGCAGGTTGCGTAGCTCAGGGAATGGTTTCGTGCTTCGCTGAAGCTGTTACGCCATGGATGATGGTATACTTTAGCGCCGAATGATTGTGCAATTTCGACAGTGCTATCCGTCGAACCAGTATCGACGATAATAATTTCATCTACGGCGTCCTTAATGCTTTTTAAACACTGAGCCAAAAATTTTTCTTCATTCTTTACGATCATACACGCAGAGAGCGACGGTCTCCCGTTATTTGATGGAGTTCGGCAGTTTGTATTCGTTATCATCTTTTACCTCGCAATAGGCTTTATATCCCGACGCGGCGCAGATACAGCCAAAATAGAATATCGAAATAGTAAAACAGGTAAAATCCTAACCTGAACGAGTAGAATATGTAGCGCGACATTTATGTCGCTGTCCTGCGAACTGAAGTTCGCGCTACACAAGGGTCGGCGCTAAATTGTTTTTGCTAAAAATGTCAAAATATTATTATTAAGAAACTAACCTGTTCGCGCTTTTTTTGTTATTCCCCAAGCGCTGATTTATAACCGACAAGGGCCGCCTCCCAGTGTCCTAACTTTTCGTAGCATCGCGCAATATTCAATAATGTATCTTTGTTTTCAGGATAAGTCTTTAAGTGCGCTTCAAGGTACGGAATGGCCTTTTCATAGGCCTCCTGTTTTATATAGAGTTCTCCCAAATGCAAGAGTACTTCATCGTCTGCAATACCTTCAGAAATGGTTCTTAATAAGGTATTGGTTGCTTCTACAAGATTTTCCTCACTTAAATAGCAGAGGGCCAGATTCTTATAGGGTGTAAGATACTTAGTGTTGGAAGCTATAGCTTTTTGTAAATAGTCTATAGCCGTTTGCAAATGTCCTAACTTTCCAGAACAAATTCCTAATCCATTATATGCAGTGTAATCGTATCCCATGGTGTCAACCATAAGGGAAATTTTATTTATGTTTTTGAGATACCATTCGCGGAGTAACAAAAACCGTTCGAAGTAATCAATTGCCTTTCTGTAATCCCCTTCCTTCAAATATATACAGGCAAGAGTAAATATGAGATCTATGTTTTCTGGTTCAATTTTTAACTCAGCTAATTTTGATAAGGCAAAATGGCACAATTCCTTTGCCTTTGAATAATCTTCATTATAGAGATGACAGTTTGCCGTTTCATAAATGATCATGACATAGTGATGCAGGCTAATGTCTGTTTTGTCATGATTTGAAAAGGGAACTGGTGACATGATCTTAAGAGCTTCTTCTCCCGCATTGATACCGTCTTGAAACGAGTCTTGTATGCGGTAATTGCGTACCAGGTTAAACCATGCAAAACTATCGTGTTTGTTCTGCGCGATTTGTTTTTTTAGTAAGTGTGTGGTCCGTTGCCATTTTATCCGCATCTTTTTTTCATCAAGGTTATATCCATAATGGTAAAGCCTGATCTCAGTTGGCAGCCGTTCACCTTCGATAATGGTTTGTTCGTGGATGATGTCTTTATAAAATCCTTTGCCGCGGCGAAAGATACGCGGATGATAAAACGTATGCATGCCATCCTTTATAATGCTTTGAATAGCGATAATAATTCCATTATATCTATTGTCGCTTATTGCAAGTCTGAGCTTCGGTATATCCGCTTGTTCTAATTCTTCATCTGCATCTATCTGAAGAATCCAATCTCCCGATGCGTGGTTTAAACAATGATTTCTTGCCTCGCTAAAACTGTCATTCCATGGGTGATGGTAAACCTTTGCCTTGAATTCTTTGGCAATAGTTACCGTATTATCTGTGGAGCCTGTATCGACGATAATGATTTCATCGACTACATCTTTAATACTGTTCAGGCAATTAGGCAGAAATTCTTCTTCGTTCTTCACTATCATGCAAGCTGATATTTTAGGGCTTAGTATGTTTTCCATTTTATTTTGATGCATTTTGTAAATACTGTAATCTCAATTACAGCAACGCAAATGCTATACCGTGTTAAACTCGGATGCAATGAATTGAATTTACACAAATTGATTAATTTTTATACACTAACATGTTGTTTTTCGCGAGTGCGTAACTTGACCGTTATTTCCTGTTTATTTCTGATTAATTTATGTTTGATGAAGTTGATAATACGCTGAGCTGCATGCCCATCGCCGAAAGGATTCGCAATATTTGCCATTCGATTATATTCTTTTGTGTCTTCTAACAGACGAATTGTTTC
>DBJWYX010000135.1:0-7035 GCA_052360825.1 Candidatus Wunengus sp. YC64 | reverse complement strand
TATTAACCCATTATTCTAATTTTGCAACTAAATCATAAGCAACTTTCCACACATCGCCGGCGCCCATTGTTATAACAACATCGTCTGGTTTTACACGTAATGACAGTGCATTGACAATATCATGCAATTGTGGAATGTACTGGACATCGACGCCCGCATTTCGAGTTTCTTCAAATAGCCTCGAAGAATTCATTGTAATTTTTTCATCGTCGTTGTCACGTGCTGCGTAGATATCGGCAAAAATTATTTTATCTGCATTTTGAAAGGATCTTGCGAATCCTCTTAACAAGTGTCGCGTTCTGCTGTATTGATGGGGTTGAAATACACACCATATCTTTTTTTCAGGGTATAGCTCCCGGGCAGCTCTTAACGTTACGTGTATCTCGGTCGGATGGTGAGCGTAATCATCAATTACCGTAACGTTGTTTTTTACTCCAATTATTTGAAATCGTCTATTTGCCCCACGAAATGAAGCTAATGCAGCCTTAATAGAATTTTTATCAACCCCGATAAAGGTACACACTGCAGTTGCGGCCAACGCATTTAAGACATTATGTGACCCCGGTATTTTTAATGTAAAATCATCAAAAAAAGCATTCTTTCTAAAGATGCTGAATCTATTTGTCCCGTTGCCCGAAGGAAGAACTTTGCCGCACCAATCAGAGGTATTATCCAGAGAGTATGTTTCGACCTTACAATTTGCTCTTTGCATTGCAAGGAATATATTCTTATCGTGATCATTTACGACTAATAAACCTTCTTTTGAAACCAATGATGCAAAATCACCAAACGCATTTATTATTTTCTCAATATTTTCATAATAGTCCAGGTGATCTTCTTCGATGTTGGTGATTACACCGACTTGTGGAACAAGGTTTAAAAATGACCTGTCATATTCACATGCCTCTGCTACAAATAAATCTCCCGTTCCTAAATGCGCGTTGCCTCCGATATCAGGCACTTCCCCTCCGATAACAAATGTAGGATCCAATCCTGCCGTTTTTAATACGCTGGAAATCATCGCGCTTGTGGTTGTTTTTCCGTGAGTCCCACTGATTGCAATACCACGTTTTTCTTTCATTAACGAACCGAGTATTTGAGAGTATTTTACTACCTTTATACCCATTTTGCGGGCAGTTTTAAGGTCCTGATTGTCTTCTGAAATAGCCGCTGAGATTACTACCATATCTGTATCCGATGTCATAAAACTGCCATCTTGTCTTGTATTAATCCTGGCTCCCATTTTTTCCAGTGTTGAAGTCAAAGAAGATGGCCGTATATCCGAACCCGCAACAACACAACCCTCGTTTAAAAGAATGCGTGCAACGGCACTCATCCCGATACCACCTATTCCTATGAAATATACACAATGTCCACGCATAGGACGATAATTAAACTGGTTATCTAACGATGCTGTGTGTGTGTGCATCCTGTCCATACCTTCTGATAGATTCATAGTAATTTTCCTTTTTTAGATATAAATAGTATGTAGCGGTATAGATTTACCCCTCAATTTATTTTGTTGAATCAGTATTACAAACAATCAGAGGTTTAGTGTCACTGTATAATATTATATCGGAATAATTTAACATATATTTAATAAATAAAAATACGAATTAGCATAACATAAGAGCAAATTGTGTACCTTTGAAGCCAATTACCCTGCAAATATTATCAACAACTTTCGTGGCTGCATTTGGAATTCCCATCCCTTTGTTAAACATCTTCATTCTGTCGTACTTTTCTTTATTGTTGAAAAGATCTGTAATGAGTTCTATGATTTTTTCAGGTGTCAAATCAATCTGCTGCAATAAATATCCGCCGCCGTTGCTTGCTAATTCCATTGCATTCCAGTATTGATGATTATCCGCGGCATGCGGATATGGTATCAATATAGCGGGGATACCGACAGCAGTAAATTCTGCAATCGTAGTAGCGCCCGCTCTACAAATGATCAAATCCGCCATGCTAAAAGCAGCGCCCATATCATCTAAAAAACTACAAACAAACGCTTTGATATCTGTTTGCTTGTACGCAGCTTTTGCGGCTTCATATCCATATTCACCTGTACAGTGGATAATTTGCAGTTCGTTTGATAACGGCTCTAATTTGGGCAAACATCTTAGTATAACTTCATTTATTGCCTGCGCGCCCTGACTTCCCCCTGTAACCACTATCGTTTTTTTAGAAGAACTTAATCCGAATATTTCGGCAGAACGGCATCTTTGGCTAGATAAGATATCCTTGCGTATGGGAGTTCCTGTTACCCGTACAACTTTCGCCTTGTTGAACCACTTGAGAGATCCTCTCCAATGACAATATACCTCATCAACCCATTTAGCCAAGAATCGATTTGCCTTCCCGGGAATTACATTTTGTTCCAGTAATACAGACGGTATGCTGAGTAATTTTGCAGCGATAATTGGGGCAAAAGAGGCATAACCACCCAATCCAACCACAATGTCCGGGTTAAATTTGCGAAGCGCAATGAGGGATTCAACAATGCCGATACATATTGCAATGATAAACGTGAATAACTGCTTGAACGATTTTCCCCACCTTTTAGCAGGCATCCGTTGAAACCTGAAGCCTCGCTGTTCTACACATCGTTTTTCAAATTCTTTGTCAGTGCCAAAAAAAATTATTTCTGCCTCATTAAACCTGGAACGGATCTCTTCTGCTGTACTCAATCCCACCATCAAATGCCCCGCGGTACCACCTCCTGCAAAAGCTACTTTCATTTTTTATACCCCTTTACCTTTAACAAGAACACACTTTGTACAAAAAATAAACATAAAAAGGCGTAAAATGACGAAAATATGTTTAGAATTTATGTCAAAACCAGAGACTTATTGACGAATTTTACCGCTATCGCCACGAAAAACCTGCTATTTTAGACGTTATATTATGCCAGAATCTCACAGGCAATAATCTACCAACGTTATCTTCTGTTGGTTCTATATTCACATGTAGGTTTAAGGTATCTGACGCCAAAGACTGTCTTGCAATATTAATTAATATTCCAATTCCTATCATAGAGAATAACAAAGAAGACCCTCCTGAACTAACAAAAGGCAAGGGGATGCCTTTGGTTGGAACAATACCAGAGACAACTGCAATGTTGATAATTGCCTGTAACCCAAACATCACCGTTATTCCAAATCCCAAAAAAAATCCAAATACGTCCTTGGTTGCATGCACTATTTTTAACCCCTGCCATATTAATAACAAGAATAGACATATAATAACTAACACTCCAATAAAACCAAACTCTTCCCCGATAATGGTAAAGATAAAATCACTGCTGCTTTCCGGTAAAAAGAATAGTTTTTGTTTGCTGCTACCAACACCCAACCCTGTCAAACCACCAGAACCAAGGGCAATCCACGACTGAATTACATGATACCCTGTTCCTGAAGGGTCTTGCCATGGGTCCATAAAGGCCATTAATCTGTCTTTTCTATATGAAACCTCGAATAACATTTTGTGCAAAAACGGTACGGTAGCTAAAATCGTAAAAAAAACATAAATGAACCTGGTCCCACCAACAATGAGCATAACTATTGATAGAATTGTAATAAACGCAGCACTCCCAAAATCAGGCTCTTTGATTATAAGAGCACCCGTTACCGCAATAATAACGATGGGTATCATAAAACCACATTTGAATTTAGACATGTGACTTTGGTTCTTGGCAATATAGCCAGAAACAAATATTATAACCGCCAATTTTGCAAATTCGGATGGCTGTATACCCAAAGTATGGCCTAATCGAATCCACCTGCGTGCACCGTTAGTAACTGTACCAATTCCTGGAATCAATACGAGCAAAAGCAGCGCGAAGGATATAACAAGAATGGGAATTCTCAATTTCTGTAAGTAATGGTAATCAATCTTTGCCATGGTTATTAACAATATCGAACCCATTAATATCCATAAGAGATGTTTCGTTAATTGATAATTTTTCCCCCCAGCCCCAAACGTTGCCAGGTCTGTACTATAGACAGTGATAATACTGAATCCTATCAGAGCAACCACAATGTATAGAATGAAATGAGAGTGTTTCAAACGAATCCCCTTTATAGCAGTATAAGACTGAATACAGCCAGCATTGCCGCAATAATACAAAACCGGATGGTAATTTTCGTCTCTGGCCATCCCTTAAACTGAAAGTGATGGTGTAAAGGCGCACAACGAAAAACCCTTCTCTTTGTCATCTTATAAAAGAATTTTTGCACAAGTACAGAAACTGCCTCGGCAACAAAGATTCCCCCGATAATAACCATCAACAGTTCTTGTTTTACAATAAGAGCAATTAGTCCCAGCATACCGCCTAATGTCAATGAACCTGTGTCACCCATAAAAATTTGCGCGGGAAAACAGTTATACCACAAGAATCCCAGGCTTCCTCCCACTAGCGCAGCGCAAAAAATACTCAATTCACCACTCCCGGGGACATAAGGAATTCTTAAATAATCACTGAAGTCAACCCTGCCAGAGGCATAGGCAATAACAGCAAAAGCAATTCCGGCAATAATGCTGCACCCTATTGCCAAACCATCCAAACCATCGGTAAGATTTACTGCGTTTGACATCCCAACGATAAAGAACGCAACAACCAATATGTAAAAAGGACCGACGTCGGGTCTAAAGTCTTTAACAAAAGGAATCACCAGTTGGGTACCCCAGGTAAACTTACTGAAATGGAAATATAAGACCAATCCCAGTATGAGCCCCAGTGCTGATTGAAATAATAATTTTGATACATCGCTCAAACCGGCTGCATTCTTCTGCGTAAGCTTAATATAATCATCAATAAATCCAAGTACACCGAACCAGATCAACGTAAACATCATTAAGAGGACATGTTCATTGTAGATATTACACCAGAACAAAACGGAGACCAGGATAGAAACATTCACAACAATTCCTCCCATTGTCGGTGTGTTTTTTTTATCGAAATGCATACGTTTGAGTTCTTCAGAGTCTGTTTTTGTTGTATCCTCACCAACCTTTAAAATCCGCAGTCTCTTAATAAACCACTGACCAAAAAAAATACTGATTAAAAAAGCAGTAACAGCGGCCAGGCAAGCACGAAAAGATATGTATTTAAATATTTCTAATGAATTTATCGAATAAAGCCAATTATATAGCAAAGTCCTCTTAACCTCTTTTCTTAGCTTTAGACATCTTTTTTAGAATCAATAGCCTTTTTTATAATTGCTGAAATCTCTTCTATCTTAAAAGGCTTTGTAAGTACGTAATCCACGCCACATTCCTTTAACTGAGAGGAACTGAGTTGATTGCCCCAGCCTGTAATAAATACGACCGGGACATGAGATGATATTTCTTTTATTTTTTTAGAGACCGTCCATCCGGAAATATCGCACAAACCTACATCTGTTATAACAATATCATAATTCCCACCCTTGAATATTTTAATACCCGCCATACCACTTTCTACCTTCTGGACATAGTAGCCAAGGTTTACTAAATTCTCGGCAAGTACATCCAAGGTAATTTTGTGATCTTCTATGAGAAGTATCCTTGCTCTTTCTTCACGTCTGAGACCGTAATTAAACTCAATTTCTTTAATAACCTTTTCTGATACGGGTAATTGGACAGTAACAGTAGTGCCTATGCCCAGTTCGCTGTCTATGCTGATTTGACCATTGTGCCTATTTATTATTCCATAAGCGACACTCATCCCCAAACCAGTGCCCTTGGACCCCTTCGTTGTAAAAAAAGGGTCAAATACCCTTTTCCTGGTTTCTTCCGACATACCTTCGCCTGTGTCAATGAAATAAACAAAAACATCCTTTCCATTAGTTTCTGTTCTAATCCTAAGCTCTCCTCCTTTAGGCATAGCGTCAACTGCATTAAATAAAATGTTGATAAAAACCTCTCTCAGTTCCGTTGCATTCCCGTCTACAATAGGAATTTCCATCTGATTGGCATCAACGCGTAACATTATCTTGGAGGTATTATGTCCCCCGGACCATTTCAACTCTGTCATTCGGACAACATCGTTTATAATATCCTTTAAATTGACTGCTGAAAAATCCTTTGTAGTACGAAGTCTCGTAAATTCCTGAATCCTTCTGACAATTTCACCTCCATCTAACACGAGTTTTTCAACAATTTGCAATCTTTCTCGGATTGAGGCATCGATGTCCTTGGAAAGCAACATTTGTGTGTGCCCCAGGATGCCGCTCAACAAATTATTAAAATTATGGGCAACACCAGTAGCCAATTCTCCCAATGCCCTTAATCTTTCAGACTGTACCAACTGCAACCGTGTGGACTCCAGATTTTCGTAAAGAAAGGCATTGTCTAAGGCATTAGCAGCTATACGAGCTACTACCTTCAAAAATTTTATTTCTCTTTCATTGAAGAATTTATTGTCTCGAACGCTTCTTAAAAAAAGAGTTCCAATGACGTTGTCTTTCAATATTATGGGAATAACAACAATCGCATTGTTTTTCAGAGATTGTATATTTTCATGCACATCCTTCATTAATGGATCAAGGAGAATATACTGAACGATCACCATTTCTCCTGTCTCCAGCGCCTTCTTTACCTCCGGGTAATTATCAACCGTTATCTCCAACTCAATGTCAGGATTGTCGTGAGAAGCAATCACCTGGGCGGATTTCTCCTCGTGAGCAACACGGAAAATAGAACAACGCGTTGCATCAAAAAGAAAAGCAACTTTTTTGACAATGATGTGGAGAATTTCTCTGCTACTCAGTGTTGAGGATACAGCTTCTGATATCTGAAGGAGCGCTTCTGAATCTGCCCGGTCTTTGTTCAATAAATCTATCATATTCCTACGTTCAAAAACCCGGCTGATGCGGTATTGTAACTCAGTCGAATTGAGCGGTTTGGTAATTAAATCATCTACAGCGGGTTGGGTACAATCGGCATCGTCGTTTATATTCTTTGTTAACGCTATAATACCTGGAATATTGTCTGTTGAGTTTCTAATTAAGGAAATGAATTCGGACATATTTACCCCCAAAGAATTGCAATCAA
>DBJWYX010000134.1:0-7068 GCA_052360825.1 Candidatus Wunengus sp. YC64 | reverse complement strand
ATCGTCATCCATCTCCATAGCGTCACATGCGGTATAAACCTCAATCTTCACCACATACCGAATATCTTCGTCTGCCAGCAATGGTTTTCCGCACATATCGCAAGTATAGTGCACCATTCAAGTTCCTCCAAGTAAATTACCATTTTTAAAACACACTCTTTGCTAAGCCATTGCCCTGAGTCTCTTGATCCGTTCTTCGATGGGTGGATGAGTGCTAAAAATCGCAGCAAATGAACGACCGCTTAATGGGTTTACAATAAATAGATGTGCAGTCGTCTGACCTGCGTCCATTGGTCTAACCATTGCTGCCTGTTGTAATTTTTCAAGGGCGCTGGCCAACCCCAGCGGACTTCCGGTCAATTGTGCCCCTCCCTTATCAGCGGCATACTCACGAGAGCGGGAGATGGCCATCTGAATTAAAAGGGCGGCAATAGGGGCCAGAATAGCTAAAAACAATATTGCAAAACCGCCTCCCCCACTCCCCTCTTCTTCGTCATTCCTGCCGCCATATCCGCCAAAGATGGATGCCCATCGCGCCATGTTCGCCAGCATCATAACGGCGCCTGCAATAGTTGCCACAATAGTTGAAATTAAAATGTCTCGATTCCGGACGTGGGCTAATTCATGCCCCAAAACACCCCGGAGTTCTTCGCGAGAAAGGGAATTAAGCATTCCCTCGGTAACTGCAACAGCGGCATGGCCGGGATTTCTACCCGTTGCAAAGGCATTCATGGCCTGAGTTGGGATGATATACGTCCTGGGCATGGGGAGTCCGGCGCGATCCACCAATTCTTTAACAATCCCATGATATGCAGGTGACTCCTGATCCGATACTTCCTTTGCACCGTACATCTTGAGGACAATTTTATCGCTAAACCAGTAACTGAAGAAATTCATCCCCATCGCAATAGCAAATGCAAATACCGCACCCTGCCTGCCGCCAAACATACTACCAACCCAAACAAGCAACAGGGTTAAGGCAATTAATAGTATTGTTGTCTTAAAATAATTCATACTTACTTCTCCATATATACAATGTTATTGTTATATGTGATTACAGAAATTTTTGAGGGAGGATTTTATAAAAAATAATAAAATTTATTATTTCTAAATGATTCCGTACTCCCAAAAAATTATTATAAGTACAGCTTATTTTTTGTCAAGGAATTTAATCTACGAAACGAAATGGTGGCGAGTGGCGAATTACGAGTGACGCAGAAACCGCCACCCGTCACATGCCGCTTGTCACTTGTTTTCGTTTTTCACTCTTTGGTTGCGGCTGTGCTGCGTTATGGATTGGGCGTGAGATTAAAACTGTCACTGTACGTGAACGGTATTTCTGTGACTGTTATGAAGATGCTTGTTCGAGTTTACGATAAATAGCCGTTCTTACCGCATCATACTGTGGAGGGACTTCTACAGGAAGATTTGCAAAGCGTGGGGTTACTTCTTCCAGCGTATTTTCGTGATATTGTATCTTAAATTCAGGGAATTTTAAACCATGCGCAGTAGAAATAACAACAACCCTTTCGTGGGGCTTTATCTCTTTCTTCTCCAGCAATTTTATCAGCACTGCAAGGGCTACTCCTGTGTGGGGACAACTAAATAGCCCTGTTCTGTCAGACTGCGCAGAAGCATTCGCAAGCTCATCCTCCGTTGCCTGCTCTACAATACCATTGAACTCTTTCAAAACCTTGATCGCCTTTTTATAACTGACAGGGTCGCCTATCTGAATGGCGTTGGCAAGGGTCTTCTGTGCCTTCACAGGTTTAAATTCTTTAAAACCATTCAAATAACTAAGGTACAGAGGGTTTGCCTTTGCGGCCTGCGCACAAACGATACGAGGCAGTTTATTTATCAAGCCCAATTCCTTCATCATGAGAAATCCTTTTCCCAAAGCCGAGGTGTTACCCAAGTTTCCTCCGGGCACAATCACAACGTCAGGCACCTCCCACTCAAACTGCTGGACTATTTCTATGCTTACCGTCTTCTGTCCTTCGATGCGGAGGGAATTCATGGAGTTGGCCAGGTAGATATTGTTTTTACTGCAAATCTCCTTTACCAGCTTCATGCATCCATCGAAATCTGTATCGAGAGACAAGGTAAGTGCGCCGTTTGCGATGGGCTGGATGAGTTGTGCGTGAGACACCTTGTTTTTTGGCAGAAACACAATTGCCAGAATACCCGCAGCAGCGCAATACGACGCCAAGGCAGCAGAGGTATCTCCGGTAGAAGCACAGGCAACAGCGGGAATATTCTTGCCTTCGGCAATCATCTGCTTGACCATAGAAACCAGCACGGTCATCCCCAGGTCTTTAAAAGAGCCTGTGTGGGCATTCCCACATTGCTTGATCCATAGGTCTTCGAGTCCAATTTCCTTCCCGAGTCGTTCGGCCCAGAAGAGATTGCTGCCGCCTTCGTATAAGGAAACGACGTTCTCGTTATTAACTGTGGGGCAAACCCATTCCTTCTTGCCCCAGACGGAACTTCCGTAAGGCCACCTGGAACGTCTGTACCGCTCGTCAAAGAGCTTCTTCCAATGGTCGGGTGAGTGCCTGCGAAGCTTATCTATATCATGTGTGACCTCCAGCAGGTCACCGCATTTTTTACACTGGTAGATGACCTCGTTCAGTTCGTATTTTTCATCACACCCTGCAATACACTGGAACCACGCCCGATATGGCATTACCTATTTCCCCTCTCCCAAAACCCACATTAAACTTATATTAAGGAATTTCTATGTAGGGGTTGAAAATCTTCAACCCCTACTGTTACCATTCAATCCTGATTGCTGAAAGCTGACCGCTGAATAATTGCGTTTTTATTATAGGCAGGGAGACTTATAATTACAAGTAAAATGTGCCTGCTGTGGACATTGAAAGTATTTTAATTTTGACAAAAATGATACTATTTTGATAGGATGCTGAGCACTATGTATTTACAAAATATTTTATCAAAACTTTGCTCGTATTTTCCAAAGGTTAATGCGCAATCTATCAGACAGGAGTTCAAGCATGCCTTTAGTGTTGGAACGTCTCACGAAAATAAAACATTAAGCGAAAAGGAACTCGCTGTTATTTTGAAGCTGGTGGCTGTAATCCAAAAAAGAAAACTTACGCTGCCGGCGACGATGTTTCTTGAATGTGCGCAGCCGCTCAATTATATTGGAAGCCAGATGATGGTTTTCTTCAGGCCGTTTTTAACCTTTTTCTTTACACCCGCAGATTATGACATATTTCAAGGTATACTTGAAAGGCGGGAAGGTATTAAAAGGATTATCGAGGAGTTAGAAAAGATAGATACTCACCGCAGAGACGCAAAGGACGCAGAGAAAGAATAAAAGAGTTTAGCGGTAACGAAGCCCATATCGTAAAGGAAGTGTCATGTGACGGGTGACGGGTGACAAGTGAAGCGGCACGCGGCACCTTTTTATAACCTTTGCGCTCTTTGCGTCTCTGCGGTGAACCATTACATTGAAAGAGGATAATGATTTGAACGTTATCATTGCCACAGACTGTGGCAGTACCACGACCAAGGCCATCCTGATTGAAAAAAAGGATGGGGTATACCGCCAAACTTTTCGGGGAGAATCGCCAACCACCGTTGAAGCGCCGTTTGAGGACGTGACCCGCGGCGTCTTAAATGCATTTGCGGAGGTGGAAGAACTCTCCGGTCGAAAGATTCTGGATGGAGAAAAAATTATCACACCGGCACAGGGAAATGTCGGTGTGGACGTCTACGTCTCCACAAGCAGCGCCGGAGGCGGACTTCAGATGATGGTGGCAGGCGCCGTAAAGACTATGACGGCAGAAAGCGCCCAGCGCGCAGCGCTCGGGGCAGGTGCGATTGTTATGGACGTAATTGCCTCCAACGACCAGCGTCTTCCGCATGAAAAGATCGACCGTATACGGCACCTCAGGCCTGATATGATACTCCTCTCTGGCGGTACAGACGGCGGCACTATTACCCATGTGGTAGAACTGGCAGAATATGTCTCTGCCGCCAATCCAAAACCACGGCTCGGCATGACCTTTCAACTCCCCGTTATCTATGCAGGCAATAAAGAAGCCCGCGAAAAGATCAAAGAAATTTTAAGTAAAAAAACCTCCCTCAATGTTACGGAAAATATTCGTCCTACGCTTGAACGGGAAAATCTCTTTCCGGCTCGTCAAGAAATCCAGAAACTCTTTCTCGAACACGTTATGGCCCAGGCTCCCGGTTATAAAAAACTCATGTCCTGGACGGGGGCGCCTATTATGCCCACTCCGGGCGCAGTTGGACTCATCATGCAGACGATTGCCAGAAAAAACAACATCAACGTAGTGGGTGTGGATATCGGCGGGGCCACCACGGACGTCTTTTCTGTATACGGAGAACTCTTCAATCGTACTGTCAGCGCCAATCTTGGGATGAGTTACAGTATTTCCAATGTGCTGGCCGAGGCCGGGCTTGAAAATATCCTGAGATGGGTGCCATTTGATATCGATGAATCCGACCTCCGAAACAGGATTAAAAACAAGATGATCCGTCCAACGACAATCCCCCAAACACTGGAAGAGTTGAAGATCGAGCAGGCCATATCACGCGAAGCGCTCAGGGTGTCTTTCGAACAGCACAAATCTCTGGCAGTAGGACTCAAAGGGGTACAGCGGGAACGCGACATCTCCGAAGCATTCAAGCAAGAGGTTACCGGTGAAACGCTCGTAGATATGTTAAAGCTGGACTTACTGGTGGGCAGTGGCGGTGTGCTCTCCCACGCACCGCGCAGGTCGCAGGCCATGCTCATGATGATCGACGCCTTCCAGCCTGAGGGTGTCACAAGGATCGCCGTTGATAGTATCTTCATGATGCCGCACCTGGGTGTACTTTCAACGGTAAATGAGCAGGCTGCCACAGAGGTTTTCGAGAAGGACTGCCTGATTCATCTGGGCACGTGCGTCTCTCTCGTTAAAGGCAATACTGGAAAACTTCAGGAAAAATGTATCTCCTATAAAATAGCGATGCCCGATGGTAAAAGGATAGAAGAATCACTTCCGTATGGGGAGTTACGTGCCTATCCGCTTGGTATCGATCAAACAGCGGAAATCGAAGTTTTGCCCGCAAAAAATTTTGATGTTGGCGCAGGAAAGGGTAAACCCATTATCAAGAAAGTCTTTGGGGGAGTTGTTGGTATAGTCATTGATACCCGCGGGAAACCCATCACGCTTGCAAAGGATAAGGCATCGCGGGTAGAGCAACTCCAGCGGTGGGCTAAGGCCATTGATGCATATCCAGAATGAAACACATTTTTCTTTTTGGACGCAGATGAACACAGATTTAAATCAGACGAAATTTACGGGATTTTTTGTTTTTCGGTTTATTTATCCTGTTAATCCTGTCTAAAGGGACTTGTTATGACACACGCTTATACACCAGGTTTACGCATAGCTGAAAAGACAAAGGTCACGAGCCAGCGCGTTCTGCCCCTGTTAGGCGATGTCATCGTTAAAAAGGGCGATGTCCTGAAGGCAGAGGACGTTGTGGCCAGGACGCATTTGCCCGGCAAGGTGCACGCCATCAATGCCGTGAACCGCCTGGGTATTCAACCCAAAGACCTCCGGGAATACATGCTTAAGAAAGAAGGCGATTCTGTCCGGAAGGACGAACCCATCGCCGAGACCAAACCCTGGGTCAAGATGTTAAAGGCCATCTTGCATTCACCCATCACCGGTACGATTGAAAGCATATCGACAGTAACGGGTCAAGTCCTTTTGAGAGAACCTCCAAAACCAATCCAGGTACATGCACACATAGATGGAACTGTGATAGAAGTTATGGAAAAAGAGGGTGTGGTTATGGAGACAACGGCCACCTTTATCCAGGGTATCTTTGGCGTGGGCGGTGAGACCGTGGGTGAACTCGCTATTGCTGTAAATAAGCCTGACGACGTACTCACGGCAGAGCGTATCCTGCCGGCGCACAAAGACAAGATTATTGTGGGCGGTTCCTTTATCCAGCATGACGTTATTGATAAGGCAAAGAAGGCGGGCGTCAGAGGCATCATTGTGGGCGGTTTCGATGACGAAGACCTTAAGAAACTTCTTGGGTATGACCTGGGAGTGGCCATTACAGGCTCGGAGGAAATCGGTATCACGCTCATCATTACCGAAGGCTTTGGCAAGATAGAGATGGCACAAAGGACATTTGAACTTTTAAAATCCCGCACAGGCGCTAAAACCTCGATTAACGGCGCTACGCAGATTCGGGCAGGGGTAGTAAGACCCGAAATCATTATACCACATAACACTACAGGTAAGACATCTGGAGAAGCACTGGATAAGCCCATTGACAGAGGCATGGAAATTGGAGATCAGGTAAGGATCATCCGAGTACCATACTTTGGAAAGATCGGCAAAATCAAGTCACTCCCCTTCGCCCCTCAAAAGGTAGAAACCGAGGCCACCGTACGCATCCTTGAGGTAGAATTCCCCGATGGTTCCACTGCCACCGTCCCGCGAACAAATATAGAGATGATTGAGGCTTAATAAAACAAACTAAATAAAATAGCAAAAGCAAAAGTAGGATGGGTTAAACTTGTCCTGAGCTTGTCGAATGGGCGAAGCGAACCCATCATTATTATCTTGTTTAAAATTCCTACAAAAGGCACAAAAAACCCACGATGAATACTTCTCTCCAGTTACCTTTACAAGCAAAGAAATGTAAATAAGTCCAATAATGGATACCCGGAATGGATCAGTTGTATATGCCATAATCATTACTACTTATCTCCTGCACACGTGTAGATAATTATCCTTAAGGATGACTCTTAAAAAACGAGGCATATTATTTGCGCTTCTTGATGTTCAGGAATTTCAAACTATTGTGATTCCCCTCTAAAAAGAGGGGATAAAGGGGTGTGTAGGTTTTCCGCGACACACACCCAACCCCTCTTTTTAGAGGGGAGGTTAAAAGTCGCTGCCTATGGCAGCCTAATTTAATGTTCAGGAATTTCAAAGTTGCCTCCTCCCCCTGTGTCCCCCTCCAGAGGGGGATAGGGGGAGGAGACACCAAGTTTTTCTTTGTGGCGTG
>DBJWYX010000133.1:281-7156 GCA_052360825.1 Candidatus Wunengus sp. YC64 | reverse complement strand
ATTTGTTTCTCCTCAACAGGCTCCCTTTCCGCTGTTCATAATAAATAGCTGATTCATAAATAATACTAAGAGTTATTTTGTTTCTTTGCCTTCCTTTGTAATTTCTTTTGGTTCTTCTGTCTCTTCGTGAGAAACCTCTAATACCGCAGCAATCGCACTCCTATCAAGCTTGACCTTCACATCTTTAGCATCGTCGATTCGGAGGATTATCTCATTCTCTCGTACGGATGTAATAGTTCCATGGACTCCACCGGCTGTTACGACTCTATCGTTCTTTTTGGCCCTGGCCAACAGTGCCTTGCGTTCTCTTTCCTTTCTTTTCTGCGGTCTTAGTATTAAAAAATACATCACAACAAACATTAGTATAAAAGGAAGTAGCATGGACAGCATGCCACCTGGCGATGATTGTTTTGCAGCCGCTTGTAATAAAAAAAACATAATATTCCTCCTTACCCGTATTGAAAAAGTTTAACTCAAAATATAGATTGCGAATTAATTCTTACTAGTTTCTGACTGTTTTAATAAAAAATTAGTTTTAAAATCTTTGAATTCACCTTTCTTAATGGATTCTCTTGTTTCCTGCATCAGATTTTGAAAATAATATATATTGTGCAATGACATCAAGGTCAATCCCAGTATCTCGTTTGCCATAAAAAGATGTCGCAAATATGCCCTTGTAAAATTCTGGCATGTATAACAACCGCACATTTCATCAAGGGGTTTTGCGTCTTCTTTGTATTGACTGTTCAGTATCTTTACCTTCCCTGCACTCGTAAAGGCGCATCCGTTTCTTCCATTGCGGGTGGGAACTACACAGTCAAACATATCAATTCCACGTTCTACGGCATCCAGGATATCCGCAGGAAACCCAACACCCATAAGATACCGAGGTCTGTCTTCTGGTAAATATTCTACCGTATAATCCAGCACTTCGTTCATCAGAAAACCGCCTTCTCCCACACTTAAACCACCGATTGCATATCCCTCAAAATTCATTTCCGTGAGGTTTCTTGCACATTCGATGCGAAGTTCCTTGAACACACTTCCCTGCACGATACCAAAGAGCGTTTGTTGCTTATTCTTGTGTGCACTTAAACAACGTTCTGCCCAATTCAGCGTTCTCTTTACAGCCACGCTCGCCCTATCCTGTTCGCATGGATAAGGGACACACTCATCGAACGCCATGATGATATCCGCGCCGATGTCGTTTTGTATTTGAGTCATTCTTTCCGGAGTAAGGAATAACCTTGTTCCATCTATCGGTGACTGGAATTCCACCCCGTTATCAGAAATCTTTATCAGTCCCGTAAGCGAGAAAACCTGGTATCCGCCGCTATCGGTAATGATTGCGCCTCCCCAACCCATAAATTTATGAAGGCCGCCCAGTTGCCTAATAATTTTCTCGCCGGGTCTCAGGCAGAGATGATACGCATTACATAAGATAATCTTTGTACCGGTCTCTTTTAAATACTCTGGTGTTAAAGTTTTGATTGTACCCTGTGTACCGACCGGCATAAAAACAGGTGTGGGAATTTTACCATTAGCCAATTGAATCTCACCACACCGGGCCTTTGTCTGCTTATCAACCGCCAGGACTTTAAAATCCAACAACATCTCCACTTAGAGGCATTAATATACTCGAACCAACTCTATCTTCGGATAGTAATGTTTTAAAATAGCAGTCCACTGAAAACCCTTTTCAGCCATGGCCTGAGCGCCGTACTGACAAAGTCCCACACCATGACCCCACCCCCTGCCTGAAAAAGTAATACTTTTCCCATTATTTTTTGAATCGAAGGCCGTGCTGTATAAATAATTAGGGCCAACCATCAACCGGAAATCATTCGCATTCATTTCTTTGCTTCCGTTTGCAGAAACAATTTCAACCCGAGAACCATGCTTGCCTGCCCCGAGATTTACAGCCTTTATTGAATAAATGTTTGACACGTATACCTTCGCATCTCCCAATCTTCTTTCGATTTCTGATTTGTTAATATCCGTACTCCATCTGGAATATTTCGAGTTATTACAGTAGTTACACAGCACACCACTTAAAGGCGGTATGCTATCTTTCCCGAATACACTCCGAACATCTTCCGTATGCCCGCCGCACGTACTATGAAAATAGGCAGGGAAGATATTCCAATTGTAAACCATAACTACGCCTTTTGTATCCTGGACGATTTTATTGAGCCGTGGCGATTCAGAAGACATACCACGATACGCAAGATCCAGCATGTCCAGATGGTAGGCGTCATTCCCTCTTACCTTCTTCTTATACATCACATAGGTTCTTGCTGTTACTGCCTGGGCACGCAACGCCTCTTCATCCCAGGTCGGTGGCATTTCACTGCCAAGAACACCTGAAATAAAACTTTCTAAATCTACTTCCTCGATTACGGAGAATTTATTATTAAATTGCTGTACTACCCTGATTTCACCGCGATACCGTATATTATTTAATTCAATTGCTCCGTCGCGCAGGCCAGTAATCCGTATTTCACTATTGTTATACTGCTTGTTTCCGATATTAATACAGCCATTCGTTATAAATATTTTAGACTTTTGTAGTCCTTGTCCCTGGTCGATAATATTCGTCAAGCTGCCGGTAATCTGATAGCTGCCATTGATAGCTAATTGAGCTTCTCGCGTGTCATTTATGAGAAGCACACGCAAGACGGGTATTTTATCTAAGATATGTCCGTAATCATGAACTACAGTAGTACCTCTCTGGCATGAAAGAGGTGTTCCCACAGACATAGCCGGTAATAACGTTGCGATCATTAAGAGTAATGTCCTACCCATGTCATCTTGTGCTCACGATTATCGAAGGCAATAGAATAGTCCTTTTTTTCTGTGCTTTCGTGCTGCTCATAAATTTACAACCTGACCGGAGTCATTGAAGCAAATATCAAGGAATTACCATTCAGTCAATTGCATCTACCCAAAACAGTCGCACCTCTGCAATTCCTTTTCGGTACCTAAAATCTTACGAGAGTTTTCTTTATTATAGGGGCTGTTGCCTTTGTATAACTCCCGGGTGGTATCTTTGTATCTTTCATATTCACTGAAGACGCATCCACAATAGCCCTGCCTGTAAATCATTTTTTTCCTGGCTATATCGTGGCTGCATTCAGACAAGTGACGATAATCACGATAGACAAAATCAACCTCATGTTTTCTTGATAAATTTTCTGAAATCATTTTCAGTTGTTCGTGGTTCTGATAGACGCTAAACAACATCGTGGACGTGAAGGCATCAAATCCATTTTTCTTTGCGTAATCCGCAGTAAATTTGAGCCGTAAAGCGTAACAATCGGCACAGCGATCGTCCCCTTCATAATCGACATTCTTCAAATATTCCCTTATACCATACTCCTCATAGTAAATGACCGGGATGGGATCGCTTTCCTGAAATACACGCAAAGCTTTCAATCTTCGCCTGAATTCAAGGAATGGATGTATATTTGGATTGTAAAAGAGCCCGGTAACTTCAAAACCTTCTTTTCTCAGCTCATTTAATGGTGCGCATAGACAACATGCACAGCATATATGTAACAATAGATTCATATCCTGACTCCTTTAAAAGAGCCTTTTTTGGAGTCCTGTTTCTGCATTATACCCGAGATGTTCATATGCCAGCTTTGTGGCAATCCTTCCACGAGGCGTTTTATCTAGGTATCCCTTCTGGATCAGAAACGATTCGTACACTTCCTCAATGGTATCCTCTTCTTCACTTACCGAAACAGCAATGGTTTTCAAGCCGACAGGGCCGCCGCCATACCGGATTACGGTTTCCAGTATTTTACGGTCCATATCTCCCAAACCATTCTCATCCACACCTAACATTTCCAAACCAATTCTGGCTACCTCTTCGGTAATAATATCGTTTCCACGCACTTGCGCAACATCCCGAATACGTCTTAAAAATCTATTAGCTATTCTTGGGGTGCCTCGTGACCGTTTTGCAACAATTTCCGCACCTTTCTCATTTATTGGAATAGAGAGAATGCGGGCAGAATTATTCACAATTTTGTAAAGGTCAGTCCATGGATAGAACTCCAGTTTTTCCAACACACCAAAACGGGAACGAAGAGGAGCGGTAAGTAACCCTTCGCGGGTAGTCGATCCAATGAGCGTAAACTTTGGCAAATTGATTTTAACCGACCGTGCCTTAGGTCCCTGATCGATGATAATATCGATGGAAAAATCTTCCATTGCTGAATACAAATATTCTTCAACCGTTGTATTCAGCCTGTGAATTTCGTCGATAAAAAGAATGTCTCCCTGCTGCAAGTTTGACAGGATACCCGCAAGGTCCACGGGTTTATCCAGGATAGGACCTGACGTCGT
Source organism: Candidatus Wunengus sp. YC64 (assembly GCA_052360825.1). Taxonomy (GTDB): domain Bacteria; phylum Planctomycetota; class Brocadiia; order Brocadiales; family Brocadiaceae; genus Wunengus. The sequence continues at coordinate 2,803 of DBJWYX010000133.1, read as the reverse complement.
TTTAATTGCTGTGTTAATTTCATTGGCAATAATTTGCGATAATGTTGTTTTTCCTAAGCCAGGAGGTCCGGAAAACAAGATGTGGTCTAGTGGTTCTCCCCTTTTCTTTGCAGCTTCTATGTAAATGAGCAGATTTTCTTTTATACGATTCTGTCCAATAAAATCGCTGAACCGTTTCGGCCTAAGCGTAAGGTCTAGATTTTTATCCTCAACGATTATCGTAGAGGATAAAATATCTTCTTTTAACATACTTGTCCTCATGGAAATGGGGATTCGAATCCTATAATATGGTCAGGAATCTTACACGAGTATCAGGCCTTATATTTCAGCGCTTCCCTAACAAGTACCTCAATGTTATCGATTGTTTGCAATTTTTTTGCTGCATCGCTTACAGCCTTTTCAGCAATTGACCTCCCATAACCCAGGGAAATCAACGCCATGACTGCATCTGATACAAACGCCTTTTGTTGGACATCCATACCCGTGGATATCGATGTTGTAATTTCTTTTATGGTTTCCTTAAGTTCCAGGATAATTCGCTCAGCGGTCTTTTTCCCCACGCCTTTGATTTTTTCCAATGCCTTTGCGTCTTCATTTATTACGGCACGTTTAATATCCTCTACCGTACTCCCGGATAGTATCGTAATTGCCGTAGTAGGCCCTATGCCGTTTACCGACAACAATAACTGAAATAAATCCCTTTCTTCCCCCGTTGCAAATCCAAAAACCTTTATCTGATCTTCCCTTATAAATAACTGGGTGAGAATTGTAACTTCACCATGTTTGGGGATTTTCTCGAAGGTAGATAGTGGAATGTGTAATAAATAGCCGATGCCCGCTACTTCCAAGATCAGGCGGGTTGGAGATTTGTTAATCACCCGTCCTCGGATGTAATCTAACATGTACGCATCGCCCCCAGCATATGGTAATTAAACCATCCGAAAAAAACTTTGAATATACTACTCTGTTGCGTTCTTTTCCAAATCCGCCTCGCAATCGTCGTTTGTTTTTAAACTCAGTCCAACCTTAGAGAGAGTTTCTTTTAACTCATCTATATAATTTTGTTTAACACCTTCTTCGATCAACTCACTCTCAGTTTTTTCTTTAATGTCGCTAATTGTTTCAATACCTGCATTGCTAAGGGCATTGCTACAGCGGGTAGAGAGTCCAAGTTCTGAAACAGTTTCCATAGAATCCTTATCTTGGTCTTTATTTATTTTACTAAACAAATCGGCTTCATTATAGCTTTCCAATGCCTGACCTAACCGCAAACCTTTTTGGGACAAAATAGCCTTAATCTCATTGAGTGAGGTTTCTCCAAAATTTTTAAAAGAGAGCAAATCGGCTTCTGTAATTCTGGTAAGGTCTTTCAATGTTCGGATGTTCATCTTTTCCAAACAATTTTTGCTTCTCACAGAAAGCTCAAAATCAGAAATGGGAATATTCAGCACTTCGCTTTCTTTCCCTTGTTTTTTCGATACTTCCTCGTCATAATACATCATCATTGAGGCTCTTGCATCTTTTAAAAATAATGCAGCCCTGTCATGGGTCGGTTCGGCATCTAAAATTGAATCAAAACAATATACCGCATCATCATGCTTGCCTGTATCTTCATACAGTATTCCCAAATTGATAATCGCATTCTTATAAGTAGGGTGTAACTTTGTACACTTCTCGTAATATTCTATGGCCTTTTCGTCTTCCCCACCCATGTCGTAGTTAAATGCCATTCGGAAAAGAGTCTTTGCATGGTCGGGATCAATTTTAAGCGATTGTTCATATTTATTGAAAGCCTCCTGATACTCTCCCAGATCATCCAGACAATGTCCCCATTGATAATACAATTCTGCGCTGTTTGCATGTGAATGTGAAAAACTTTTAATAATTTTTAATGCATCATCGATATTGCCTAACATTCTTTTTGTCTCAGCAATATCCATCACAATATCAAACTCTTCTGCGTCTGTTTTTTTTGCACGTTCAAAACATTCCAAAGCCTGATTATAATCGCCTAATTCCCGGTAACATTTTCCCAAAAAATAAGCCCCTAACTTCCTTGATTTTACCTCCTTTAATGGCTCTACTGCCTCTTTTATTCTTCCTACTACCCATTCACAGATACCTAATAGGAGAGTTAAATCCTTCGATCGGGCCCCATCATGTTCCTTTTTTATATCAACCTTTAGCGCCTCGATTTTTTTATCTAGTTTTTCCCTGTTTTCCTTAGAAACGTGTACTTGTTCTTTTATATGTAAAACAGTTTCTCTTGATATTGTTTCTGCTTCCAATAGCTTATCAAGATCAATCTCAGTGATAGCAGTCGTCATTTTATTATCCTCCCACACTTCAAAAATATCAGTTACCAAAGGGTTAATTTTGATAACTTTAAAGGGTGAAGTTTAACAAACATGCATTATAAATTCAACTAAATTTTACTATTACAATTTTCACAATAATCTTATTTTTTCCCTTGCTTTCATATTCATTGTTTGATAATATAACTTTATATGGTTAAGTGGTAT
>DBJWYX010000133.1:0-271 GCA_052360825.1 Candidatus Wunengus sp. YC64 | reverse complement strand
CTTTAAAGGGTGAAGTTTAACAAACATGCATTATAAATTCAACTAAATTTTACCGTACAACCTTCCTTCGTAATAATTTTATTTTTTCCCTTGCTTTGATATTTATCGTTTGATATTATTTCTTTATGTGGTTTGGTCGTATCGTAAAGTTGCATTATAACTATAGTAATGTTTAAGGCTACGCAGGCTAGCGCCCCGTAGCCTTTTTTATTTTATAATCTTTCTAAATATTTATTGAGAGGGGGTGATTTTGAAATGGCAACAGGAACCG
>DBJWYX010000132.1:0-7166 GCA_052360825.1 Candidatus Wunengus sp. YC64 | reverse complement strand
TACCATCCAGCATTTTTATTGACGAGAGTTTGTTAAAGTTATCACAATGTGAAAGCGGCAGTGTTACCGTTAGTGTATTTGATGATACAGGCGTGCCAATCCCCGACGTAGCGGTCAATGCCTCTGTGTCAAAGAATGAATCACAGCATCCTCATATTCATATAGACAATTCCAGTGTTGTAACGGACGAGTCCGGTGAGTCTTCGTTTTTCATTATTGGATTGCGTAAAGGAGGGGCGACTATAACATTTAACGTCGATACCATCCGTAAAAAACTAAAAGTCCGTGTGAATAAAGCCCGAATAGTTTCTGTAGAAACAACAGACAGCATTACCATAAAGGTTCTACAGGGTGGTGAACCAAAGTCAGGAGTAACGATAACGGCTGAAAGCAGCGATACGGACGTTGTTCTTGTGACCAGGCAAAAGAAAACGAATGCGAAGGGCGAAGCTAAATTTACCATTACCGGCGTGGAAGAAGGGAGCGCTACGATTACTTTTACAACAAGCACCGGTTCCTCAAGTCTAAAGGAGAATATCACGGTTATTAAAACGGCTCAACTGGAACTGAGTGAAAATGATTTGAGCATATCTGCCGGGACAAGCCAGAGTATAACGGTAACGGCAAGTGACGCTAATTCCGATCCTGTGACGGATACCACCGTATATGCGACCGTTATCAGTGGTGAAAAGAACGTCGAGGTAACGCCTTCCGAGCAGACTACCGACGAGAATGGCAGCGCCTCTTTTACCATTAATGGCATAAGGGCCGGTAATGCACGGCTAGAAATTGGGGTATGCGGTATGTCTGAAAAGCTTACGGTAAAAGTTTTACCGTAATGAAACATTTTAGGAATAAGGTAACAATTTAGTCTTTTGAAAAAGTACAATAACAATAATATTTTACCTACTGTGCAGGGGCAGGTTTGAAACCTGCCCCTACGGTAAATACGATGCTTTTCCCCCGCCCCTGGTGGTTAGGGGAGGGGGAAGAACTGATACAAATTTTTTAACTGAAAAATATGGATAAGGGAAAACTATTTAAAGTCTATGATGAGATCTATGCAACAAATTTTGGCTTCATGCCGTGCATAGAGAAGTGTGACGGCCGCTGCGAACAAAAGCCGTTGTCCGTGTTATTGCCGTATGAGGACGAATTTATCTTTACGCGCAGCGGTAAACATATATGCAACGAAAGGCTCGAATTACTGGGGGGAACGCTTGAAATTATTGGCAGCACCTGTAATTTTACCGATGGGGTGAAATGCTTCATTCACGAGCAGCGCCCCATTGCCTGCCGGTTGTATCCCTTCTATCCCAATTTGACAACTGATAATGAATTGGAGCTGCTCATCGATGAGACCTGCCCGCTAACGGAGTCGCTGGTTATGGATGCAGCCTACGTGTCAAATGTTATCTCTGCACTAAACAAGCTCATACCATTGATTGACGACAATTACTGGAAAATGCTGAACCATGTGCCATCACATCTCTGGGATGAAACCTGCAAAGAGAGGCGTGTCTGCATATTGAGGAAAAAATAGTAGGTTTAATACTAAGGAATTTTAAGGTTGCAGTTGTAGTACGAACTTTAGTTCGCATGGGATGTAAGCGAACTGAAGTTCGCGCTACATTGAAAAGTTGCCAAAGGCAGCCTAATTTAAGCGTTTTCTTAGTGCCTGGGGTTTATATGAAGGTGTGTCGCTTATTTAAAGGAGAAAAACCATGAAGAAAAGTGTCCGGTATGTTGCGATATTATTCTTATTATTCTCTTTTACTGCGCCTTTTTCCCACAGTTCCGATCTCATAAAAAAGAGAAATACGGGAATTTTAGTCGTTAAAACCAGAGATACCAATGGAAATAAATTGGTGAAAGTTCCTTTTAACCTGGACGATGAAGAATATGAAACGAACGATAATGGTAAAAAAAGAATACGGGTTTCTGCTCGTGAGACACATACCCTGGAATTTGGAGAAGTGAAAGGCTATATCATCAAAACGCCAGGAAATGGTATACATGAGTTCGATGTTGAACCTGGCGGAAAGAAGGTTATTGTGGGAATATATGAAAGGAGCGGATCAACTACGCCGACGCCTACGCCAAAGCCAACAGAGACATCTATACCGACTCCAAAACCAACTGCAACTGCCACTCCAAAAGCTACAGTAGTTCCCACAGCTACGCCTGTTACAAAACCTACGGCGACCGTAACTGCTGCTCCGACTCCCCAAACCGTGACTATTCCCTGGCAAATGTTTCATTATAATGCCCAGCATACAGGTCAAAGTCATTATAACGGGCCGCATTCTGATACTGTGAAATGGACATATACACAAAGTGATATTACGGAAGGAACCGTGCCGAACAGTATAAGTATAGATTCAAGCGGCACTCTTCACGTAACGGCGGCAAACAAACTGCTTGCCATAAATTCCGACGGGGAGCTGTCATGGAGTGAAGACGTTGGCGGGATAGGCGCTACGGCAATATCATCAGATGAATCCACGATCTATGCAGTGGGTGGTAAAGTACTTTACGCCTTTAGTTCGTCCGGGGAGAAGCAATGGAGTTTTACAGAACCGACGGACAACATCTATGGAGAACCTACTGTTGGCTCTGATGGCACAATCTACATGGGTTCATGGGATACCTATGTTTACGCAGTTAATTCTGGTGGGACGCTGAAATGGAAATATCAGACAGACGGATCCATTGCACCGCTGGCATCTCCGACATTGAGTAACGACGGCAATACAATTTATGTCGGCAGCGGAGACCGTAATAAGGATGAAGGCGGAACTCTCTATGCATTGAATTCAGATGATGGAACCTTGAACTGGAAGAAAGAAAATCTCGATGGTGCACGGGTGAGCGGCGCTGTGGTCGGTTCTGATGGAACGATATACGCTACAGGTTCTGGAAGAGTCCATGCATTTGACGAAAATGGCAATAAACTATGGGAATCGGATAAGGATACAGCATCAAGTCTAACCCCATCTTTATCATCCGATGGAACACTTTATGTAGGTACTTCGGATGGCAAGGTATATGCTATTAATTCCTCTAACGGCAAATCAAAATGGTCCAATCCTTACCAGACAGGCCCAAATCCGGATTTCACAGGCGATCAAAAAGACCCACAATATGGTGTGCTGGCAACAATCGTGATTGGCGCGGACGGGATTATCTATGTTGGCGCAATGGACGGCGTAATGCATGCATTGAATACGGATGGCACTGTGCTGTGGAAATATACAACCGGAGACAGCATTAATGAAAACTGTCCTGCCATAGGTCCGGATGGAAGCCTGTATTTTAGCTCCGCTGATAAATATATTTATTCGATTAAGGATAAATAAAACATCCATGACCTTCGGTCACAAAGGGGGAAGAAATCTCCCCTTTGGCTGTCATTCCGAGCACATTCACTTTGTTCAGTGTAAACTCCGCGAGGAATCTTCAAGATTTCTCCCGTAGTTTACTCTGAGTAAAAAAAAGATTCTTCACTTCGTTCAGAATGACAAATGCGAAAGGGGGTCGAAATGACAATTACAGGTGAGATATTTTGATAGCTCATCGCCACTAACGAAATGAGCGCAGAGTCACAACCCCCTTGGGGGCTGTCCAAAAGTCTTATGAACGTACCATAATGTAGGGGCTGAAAATCTTCAGCCCCTACCTTTTTTTAGCCAGATTGAGTCTGATAGCAGATGTTGCCTGCAATCATGGTAAAGATGTTTTTTGAGGTGGCATCGAGGAGTTGATTATAAATATTTCCAGCATGAGCATTCGGTAACCTGATTCCGCATAGGTCTGCCTCAAGACCTTCCTTGATTTGACCTGTTTTTGACTCGAGTCCAAGCGCCTTTGCCCCGTTTGTCGTGGCCATAGTGAGTAAAGATTTCGGTGAAATTGAATGGCGAAGAGATAAGAATTTCATCTCATCCAGGATACTCAAAGAGTCATTGCTGGCCAGACTGTCAGTGCCCAACCCAACGTTGATACCGGCATCAAGGAGCTTTTGAAAAGGATGATTTGCATGGCCGAAGAAGTGGTGACTTCTGGGGCAGAATGCAACACTTGCTCCTGAAAATTTAATTACCGAAATTTCCTCGTCGGTCACGTAATTACAGTGGATAAGGAGTGGATGATTTCTGAGGATGCCTATTTCATTCAGGTAATGAATGGGGGTAAGCCCCGGAGGTTGCCAGTTATCAGGCATAGCCCGGAGCTGTTTCAGAAACGCAGGAAAGCTTCCCGTGCCTTTTGTCAGAAATTCTATTTCATCCCGTGTTTCTGCAATATGGGTACAAACTGGTGTGTCTGTTTCGACTGCGAATGGGGCAATTGCTTGATATAGTTCCCTTGAAACAGAATAGGGGGCGTGAGGGGATAGTCCTGTTGAGAGCAGGTCGTCTTTTGTAATTGCGGATAATTCTGATTGCGTCTTTTTGAGGACATCCTTTGCGTGGTCTGGATTCAGATCAATGACCTCTTTATAAACCACCTTGCGTAGAGGACTCTTTTTTAATACAGAAAATGAATACCCAGTATTGGCAATGTCTGCTACCGTTGTGGTGCCTGACTCCATGCAGAGGTTAATTCCTTTTTCTATAGAAGATATATAGTCCTCCTCCCTCCACCGGATCCTTGCTCCCACAATCTGAAAGACCCAGTGGGTAAAATTACTTGTGGGCTTGATGCGATTGTGCAAGTTGGTTAGGTCGAGATGGGTATGGATATTGATGAGACCGGGGAGGATTACCGCATTGCCCAGATCGATAATTTTATCAACATTGGCAAGCGCCTTAATCTCTTCAAACGTACCAATACGGTATATTTTTGTGCCATTAACTGCTACCGCGCCGTTTTCAATACAATGCTCTGGATTCGTAATGAGGTGTTTTGCTTTTACTATTATCATGAAATTCTTTATCTGAGTAATCGTTCGACTGAGCGCCCACTACGAAGTTTGCGAAATCTGCGGTTACGGTTGTTTCATCCAATCATGCCAGTCAGGGCCAATGTCTCCCCGTCTTTTATAACGCTCCATCAAAGCCGAACAATGGCAAATTGTTTTTTGGCGTTTTATGTTTTTTGCAATCTCCCTCATAACGACGGGGAATTTTGATACGGCCTTTTCCACAGCCTTACGGTCGGCATCGTCAGAGAGTCCTTCAAACAATTCTCCAGCCTTGAATGGCCTGTCAACAATGCCTTCCGCATAATTTGTAACATAACAGACAGCCGCATAACACATCTCCAGTTCTTTCGCTAAAAACACCTCAGGCACGAGGGTCATGCCGACCAGATCGCATCCGTATGACTTATATTTCCATATCTCAGCAGGTGTTTCTAAGCGAGGTCCTTGAGTACACACATACGTGCCTTTGTCGGAGAAGCCGAGATGCAGGTTCTTTAATGAACTGATAATACACTCTCTTAATGTAGGGCAGAATACGGGGGATTGACGGATAAATCCTATACCACTATTTTTATAAAAGGTGGATTCCCTGCCGTGTGTTTCGTCCACGATGTCGTCAACAATGACATATTCGCCGATGTGGTAGGACGTATTGATTGCGCCCGGACCCGACCACGAAACGATCTGTTTGACACCCAGTTCCTTGAGTGCGTAAATATTAGCCCGATAATTAACGAAAGGGGCTGTGAGGCTGTATCCCTTCTCTCCATGCCGTGAGAGGAAAAGCATCTCGACATCTGCATCGTGAATATGGTATACAGGCTGTGAAGGTCCGAAAGGCGTTTTTATTTCACCTATTCTTTCCCCGCGAATACTGCCTCTTTGGAGCAGGTCATAAGCCTGACTGCCGCCGATTACTGCAAAAGGTGTGTTAATGTTATATTTCATATAAGGGTTAATTCATATTCCATGGTTGTCTATCTACTACTATAAAGTAGTTGAAATGGGCGTTGGAGAAGAAAACGCAGGTGTAACAAAGTTCATTAAGAAGCAGGCTAAAAAAGCAATACACAGATTAAAAGGTAATTTTTTCACGTTTTATGCCTCCTTTTTGTTAAAGCGAATTAACCCTCTTCTAAGGCGTTTATTCTTTATGAATCAATTCTTTTTCTATCGCTTTTTGAACAAGTTGATTTAATGACAAGCCTTTCTTGGTCGCTGTTTCAACTGCCCGCCTGTGTATTTCCGGAGACACACGAACATTAAAACTACCCTTGTATGACCTTAAAGGCTCTTTGCCCTGTTCCTTGCAAAGTTCAATATAATCGTCTACTTCCTCATGAAACGCCTTTATAAGCTCATCCACGCTTTTGCCCTCGAAGGTTACAAGGTCATCTATGCCCTCTATTTTTCCATAAAACACCTTATCTTCTGCATTAAAATGGACTGAACCAATAAAACCTTTATACGATAAGACATCCTTCATTTTATTAACCCCCTGCTTCTAAGTTCTTCCTCTATATAATCCAATTGATACCGTTTAAGCTCAGGTTTTGGATGAGGTTTATGAAGCTTAATGATGTGCTTGCTCTCAGGATGTATAAAGGCCACCCTCGACCCAGCCGTTTTACCTGTGCTTACATTCTTATGCCCAAAACCAGCCAAAAGCCTTTTAAGCTCATCATAGGTAAAATCCTTTGGCTTCGACAAAAAACGCTTTAATAACTTCTCTGCCTTACTCATCAAATAATAATAGCATTAATGCCGAGGAATGCAACCGCAATTTAGTTGCCGAACACCTCGTTTGTTTTTACATACGTCTTTGTTCTTCTTTATTCCCGTACGCTATAATTCCTGCCTGTTTCAGCAATTGATATAGTCAATTAAGAACGTTGAACTGAAAGATTTAGTATGTGGATGGTGAAGCGTAAGCGCATTCATCGATATTATGCTTTCATTGTGATGTAGCTGCTTTGCATGACCCATCCTACATTGCTAGGCGAGGGGTATTCCTGCTGGTTCTATCGTCCTCGATTGAACCAAAACGTTTTGGTTCAGGCTGCAAGCCGTTCGACTGAGCTCACGACGAAGCCGGATAATCATATAAAAGATACTTTAAAGATTGTTAAAAAACAATCCCAAAAATTAAATTGCACATGAAGAGGAATCCCTAATCAGTATTGTATCTGCCTGGAACTTATGTTATATTTAAAATGTTTAATGCCAAAAATGCTTCACATTT
>DBJWYX010000131.1:0-7182 GCA_052360825.1 Candidatus Wunengus sp. YC64 | reverse complement strand
TTCTGGGAAGGGATTGCTACGTATATTGGACATTTAAAAGAAGAAGAACATCACGAACTCATTACCCTCTGCAAGTTAAAATCATTGTTCAAAACCGTAGGTTTTGAAATTGCAAATGCACAAAAATTTATGATATCGCCTGTTGGAATGCCATTTGAATTAATGCTCGAAAAGATATTGAAATTATTTAGATTAAACTTCTTATTATTGAATCAAATAATCGTTGGAAGAAAATAGAACCAGACATAAGACAGCGTTTAATACGTTTACCTTTTCATGGGGTCGTAGAGATCGGGTAGGTGATACACAATATAAACGTTCATCACGATAACAAGAGCAATATACGTGTAGCAGGCTACTTTTGCAACTGTGGCGGTTATCCGATGCTTATAAAAATCAAAGGCGAGAAAAGGAAGGGTGCCAATTGCAAGATACCATCTAAACAACCAGGCAGATTTGCACAATTCCTCTGGAAGAACTTCTTTTAGTGGGACTGCCATAAGCACCAAGAGTAGTAAAAGTGCCCTTGCCGTATTAGGTTTTGAAATAAAGTCCCTCAAAAATAAACCGCCGGCAATTGCCATAAACGGATAGAGAGGCATGAGAAACCAACCGAATGGATAAATATCTGTAGATAAGGCGCAGACTGACATGAGAAAAATAAAGACGATTATTGGAACTATTGGTTCTCGCTTACCCATTGAGTAAGCCATGACAAACCAGAACCACAACATATATCCTATGCCAAAATTGGCATAGTTTAAAGCAATTCTCGCGTCCTTTATATACTTAACCACCATATCAAATACGGTACTTTGATGAGCATCACGGAGACTTAACATCTTAAAAAAAGCCTCCGGATTTATTAAATAGTTATACAGCATATAACTTATTGCAACAAAAAATCCAATTCCGGCGGTAATGAAGGCTTCTTTTATAAACCTTTTTCGAGCTAACAATACGGGAAGAATCACAATTGCACAGATACCCATTTCTTTGCACCAGAATGATACGCCTGCAAGAAGTCCTGCAAAAACCACATCTGTCTTTTTTCTCGATTCGCTATATTTTAAAACACATAAAACTCCTGAAATGAGAACGAGTGCAAGCAAACAGTCACCCTTTGCAATTCGTCCGGCAGCAACAAAGAATGGCACGGTAGCATAAAGCAGACTTGCAATAATGGATATGGTCTTAGACCTGTATATTCGATAAGAAACAAGAAATACAGGAATAATGGTGAGTGTCGAGAAAAAAATAGGTGTCAGATTGATTGTGGTTAACCTGCAATCCAGATAATCCTTAGCGCCACAGATAGTTGGTGGAATACCGGCAAAAACGGAAAATAACGGGGGATGGGCTATGTAACGTTTTACGATCATAAAACTATCCCCAAACCACCGAATAAATTCCTTATCTTCGTTTTTATAGGCCGATACAAAATAAGCACCTTCCCACGATTTAGGCCCGTCACCATGGAGGATATGATAACCATTCCACGCCTCCTGGTAACTATCCATCGTATCACCGTGAGGTGGAACTACACTATAATTGTTAAGCCTTAAAACTGCACCGAGAATAACAATGAGAATCAAGGCAACTATAGACCAATTTTGTTTTACATAATCAAAATATCCGAGAACTCTAATTCTTATTGTATTTCGCAATACAATAAAGAAGCCAAGACAAATGAGTATGGGTGTAATAAAAAATCCTACCGCAAACCACAATCTAATCCCACGGAAAATTCCTATGTCCTCGGAAGGCTTTAAATATCGTGGTGAAATATTTGAAAGATTGCTATCATCCGGCCTTTGCCATTGCAGATTGAGTTTTGCATATCGGGCCGTGTTAACATAATTGATTTGTATTGGTTTCCAACCCCTTCCCACATGAGTTTGTGTTCCTGAATCATGTCCTGCACGATACTTTATAACAGGCTTCGAGTCGATAAATAAAAATGTATCTCCGTTGGTATCCACATGAAATGTATATATGCCATCTTTGGGTATCCAAATAAGCCCCCTCCAAAGGATATTGTATGCGGGAATCGTAGTGGGCGGTGCAAAACGATCGTTATCCCAATAATTTACATAATAGGTCCTAAGTATCCCATAGTTTTTGAAAGCAATTGCTGGATCGTTTTTTTTGAACACGATGCTTTCGTCCTTTATTATACTGTTTGGCTCAATTTGCAGTGTGTATGGTGTTGTAGCACCGCCAATGTTTAAATCACTGTTTGTTGCTTCGTGATAAAATTGCGAGCGTGGTATAGCTACCTCACCTGCATTTAACACCTTCCACTTTAGGTAGAGTGCAGCCCCTCCACCCATATCAAAATATCGCACATGAAAACGATAAAATCCCGGCTCAAGGAATATAGTTTTACGTTTTTCCACGATTCCATGACGACCTCCATTATCGATAATCTTTATATTATTCAGGAACAGTTCCGAGCCATCATCAGAACTCAATAGAAAGGTATAATTATCACGGTGTTCTATTTTCAGAAGACCATCCCACTCGAAAGTAAACGGGGATTTGTAAGGTTTTTTGGCCTCAGAAGCCCAGTTGAAATTTATAGGTGTGTCTTCTACTGTTTCCTTTATAAGTGTCTTTTTGGGGTATCCTTCGTAGACCTTTTTTTTGAGGTTGGAACGTATCTCCGATGGAGACACATTCAGGGGACGGAGTGGAACATTTTCTGCATTTGATGCTGTTTCCGAAAGATATAAATAGTATCCGGTCAGTCCCTGACAGGGCAGAAGCAATTGGATACCTGTGTAAACGCCGCCTATTAACAGGAGAATGAGAAGGGTTATTAAGAGACCTTTTGATTTTGAGAATGATGAGTTATAGATTACGATATACCTCTAAATAGTAATGGCAATTTAAATTCACTATTGTCATTCAAAACAATGTTAATATAATATATTAAAAAATGTTTATAAAAATCAAACGATTTATATAGCTTTGTCGAAAGTAATTGATTTTATTTTAAAAAGAGAAAGGGAAAAACTTAAAAAGTAAGATTATCCTATGACGTTCGTTGTTCTATTTATTATTATTTCAATCATAACAGGATTTTTGCTTACCTGTTTTCTGTCAGCAAGATATTCAATCTTTGAAAGAGTTGCTTATGGTACGGTTATTGGGTTGGGATTGCATACATGGATTGTTTATCTATTTTCATTACTGTGGGGACTTCAATTTAAAAGCCTCTATATTTCGGCTATCTTGCTTATAGTGCTTTGTTCCGTAATTTTAATAATCAAATGGGACTCTTTTAAAGAAAATATCATCAGTGAAATACAAGATATAAAAAACGATTTTCTTCTCAATACAATATCCTATTATGCACATATTGCAGTATTTTCTTTCTTTACTACGATATTTTGGCGTCTATTCTATAGAACAATCATCTGGAAAAAGGACGGGATGTATATTGGCCTTCCAAACAATTATGGAGATTTGCCACTCCATCTGGCCTACATCACATCTTTTGTTTGGGGGAATAATATCCCTCCCCAGGACCCATCTTTTGCGGGTGAGAAACTGGTCTATCCATTCCTATCCGATTTTCTATCTGCCATTTTTCTTAGACTAGGTTTAGATTTTAGAGACATATTGTTCATTCCCGGTCTATTATTGACTGTTGCTTTTTACAGTATATTCTATTACTTTGCTTATCGTTTGACGAAAAGAAGGTTCGCTGCAATAATTTCTGCATTTATATTTTTTTTTACCGGAGGGTTTGGCTTTTATTACTTCTTACAAGACCTTTCACATACTTCGGTCAATATCTGGTCATTCCTCATGAGCCTCCCTCGGGATTACACGAAAATACCTTCCCTTAGTTACCATTGGATTACACCATTGACGTGTCTTAACGTACCACAACGGCCATTTCTCTTTGGTTTTCCCATTACAATGTTAATCTTTACTCTGCTCTACACGGGTATCGAACATAAAAAATGGAGAGAATTTCTCTTTGCAGGAGTTCTTGCCGGGATACTGCCTTTCTTTCACTCACACAGTTTCCTGGCTATGTTAATGGTCACCATCCCATTGGGCATCATATTTTGGGACTGGCGTAAGTGGATTTTGTTTTTTATGCCAGCCTTTATCCTATCACTACCGCAGGTGCTTTACCTTTCGGGACACGTCGGTGGAGGAAGTTTTTTTAAACCAAGTTTTGGATGGACGGCGGGTAAGGAAAATTATTTTTGGTTCTGGCTAAAGAATACGAGTCTTTTCTGGCCCTTGATTATAGCTGGATTCACAACAATTTTCATTTTTCGTAAGGGCATGGATCACCGTGCCCCTACACATCTTGGATTTTATTCTTTACCATTCTTGATACTTTTTCTGTTACCTAATCTTGTACTCTTTGCACCGTGGAGCTGGGATAATATAAAAATATTAATCTATTGGTTTCTCGGTGTTATACCAATAGCGGCGTTTGCTATGACTTGCTTATATGAAAGCAGTCGGTACAAAATTCTTTCGAGAGCAGGCTTTTTCATAATTATGGTTTTTTTAACTATTTCGGGGGCAATTGATATTTTTAAGTATGCAATAGCACCCGTTGGCGGCGCAAAGGAATTTTCTGTAGAGGAAATAGAACTTGCAAAACGTATCTCTATGGAAACCCCCGCAGAAGCAACATTTTTAAATGCTCCGGTCCATAACCACCTTGTGTTTTTGTCCGGGAGAAAAACATTGATGGGTTTCCCAGGCCATATATGGAGTCACGGTTATCAAGGGTCTTATCAAAGAGAACAGGATGTAAAAAAAATGCTGAAAGGCGAACCAAACGCAAAATCACTCATAGATAAATACAAGCCCGGTTACGTAACGATTGGTCCACACGAAAAGCGGATTGGTGCAATCAGTAAATTTTTTGATGCAAACTTTACCCGTGTTATAACAACGAAAAACTATAAAGTTTATGACCTTACCCAAAAAAGGGACTCCCTTGCATTATCAAATGAATATGCTCCCGTAATGAATAAACAAGATTTAACTGACAAAAAATACGGATTATGTGTTTGGTATTACGATAATGCCAATTGGCAAGACGAGCCTGTTTTACAAGATGTTAATGAACACATAGAATTCAATTGGTCGAATGAAGATGAAAAGCCGGTGTCAAGTCCTTTTAGCGCTCTATGGAAAGGTTTTATCGATATTAATGCGCCGGGTAGGTATACATTCAAGTTAACCTCAGATGATGGCTCATGGCTTTACATAGATGATATTTTGGTGATAGACAACGGTGGCAACCACGCGACGAAATCTGTAACAGGTACGGTTAATTTAGCACCCGGCAAACACAAAATAATGATCAAATATTTTGATGCCGGAGGCGGGGCTGTGATCAGCCTGTTGTGGACTCCACCAAATGGGAAAGAATCAAAGATACCGGTGGAAAGATTAAAGGTAAAGGACTAGCGTGATAGAGACGCAGACCAATAAAAACGTTTGGAACCACAGATTTCGCAGATTACACAGATTTATGGCAATGCGATCCCGCAGATTATTTCTATTTTATCTGTGGAATCTGTGCAATCTGTGGTTCCCATAGGCATCTTAAAAACTTGACTCATTTATAAAGTTAAATTGCTGATAAAGATTTTTAAAGATAAAAAGGGGGAAATGTTCCATGTCAATGGAATCTAGAGAAGAACAGCATAAGCAGAGAATTCAATTACTCATCGCTTTTTTTGTACCCATTTTCATTGCATCATTGATCCGTTTTTGGGACATAGACCTCAGACCTCTTCATTCGGACGAAGGGGTGAATAGTTTTTTCTTGTTGAATTTATATAATAACAATTATTACCACTACGACCCTGCCAATTACCACGGACCATTCCTTTATTATATTGGTTTAATTCCATTTTATGTTTTGGGAATTTCTGATTTTTCGTTCCGGCTCATGCCTGTCCTGTTTGGCATTATGGTTGTTGCATTACTGTATCCTTTACGGAAAAGAATTGGCAAGATGGGTTTGCTGACAACGGGATTACTTATTGCCGTTTCTCCGGCAAATTCTTTTTTTTCGAGGGATACCATTCACGAAACCTATTTAGCCTTCTTTTCACTCGCAGCCGTTGTTTCATTTTTTCTTTACTCTGAAACAAGGAAATCGAGGTACATATTTTTCGCTGCCGCAAGCCTCGCCTTTATCATTACCATTAAAGAAACTTATATAATGACTTTTGCCGTTTATGCGTTGTCTTTATCTATTGCGTATGGTTATGAAATAGTTTTCTTCCCTAAAGGCGCCAGATTCCGACACTTTAAAGATGTCTTTGCCACATTTGCGATTGATTGCAAAAAAAACAAATATGTCATAGGTATTAGTATCGGGGTATTTTTGCTTATCAATTTTTTGTTTTACTCATCTTTTTTTACGTATTATGCAGGCATTAAGGGTATTTTAACCACACTTAAAATATGGTCAAAAACTGGTGTACATACGGGCGGCCATGCCAAGCCCTTTATTTATTATTTTAAAGTGCTGTATAAGTTTG
The DNA here is from genome assembly GCA_052360825.1 of Candidatus Wunengus sp. YC64. GTDB lineage: Bacteria > Planctomycetota > Brocadiia > Brocadiales > Brocadiaceae > Wunengus. The sequence goes on along the minus strand of DBJWYX010000131.1, from coordinate 643 downwards.
AACTTCCTATTCTTGTGCTTGGAATCGCTGGATTTTATTATGCATTCAGACGCGGGAACAAATTTACCGTCTTCGTATCATTATGGGCAATTCTCATCTACATCATCTATTCTTTGGTACCATATAAAACACCGTGGCTAATTCTGAACATCACACTCCCGTTTACCATTCTAGGGGGTATTTTTGTAAATGGCATATTTGGAATAGTAAAAAAAAGATGGCATTACGCTATCTTTTATCCAATATACGTCATCATTTTTGGTTTTTTTTGTTATCAGTCCATTATGTTAAATTTTAAAAATTACGACGATGAACGGTACGAGCTGGTTTATGTTCAGACCAAACGAGGTGTTTTTCATTTACTAGACAGAATGAAATCACTCTCAAACTCTTGTGGAAAGAATATGGTCATCAATGTTGTTTCTAAAGAATATTGGCCATTACCCTGGTATTTCAGGGAGTATAAAAATGCAAGGTTCTGGGGTCACGTTATTGATAATCCCAACGCCCCTGTTATCCTGGTTGATAAGAGTGGAGAAAGTAAACTAAAGGAAAAATTAAAGGGAAACTACAAGAAAGAGCGGTTTGTATTACGACCTGGTGTATGGCTCGTAGCTTATATACAAGAAGGTCTGTATAACGC
>DBJWYX010000130.1:0-7210 GCA_052360825.1 Candidatus Wunengus sp. YC64 | reverse complement strand
ATCTTTCAAAAATTCTCTTTCTTTACTTTCTAATAATACCTTTGCGAGCTTTGCGTCTTTGCGGTGAACTATTACGAATTGAGGTGTTTACCATGAAAGTTGCTCACATACTGACAATTTTCCTTTTATTTTTCTTCGCATGCTTTATCGCCAACGCCGACGAAAATAAACAGTACAAATTAAAAAATGCATTCCCAAAACTTTCCTTTGATAAGCCGGTGGATTTGCAACACGCCGGCGACGGAACGGATAGAATATTTGTTGTGTCACAAAAGGGATTTATTTATGTATTTAAGAATACTTCCTCTGTGAAGTCAGCAAAGATTTTTTTAGATATACAGGATAAAGTAAAATCTGGCGGTGAATTGGGTTTGCTGGGTCTTGCGTTCCATCCTGACTATAAAAACAACGGATATTTTTACGTCAATTACACCACCCAAGACCCCCTTCGCTCCGTTATTGCACGATACTCGGTACGTCCTAAAAATCGTAACGCTGCCGATAAAAACAGCGAACACATCTTGCTTGAAGTGAATCAGCCGTACAGCAATCATAATGGCGGACAGATTGCCTTTGGACCTGACGGTTATCTATATATTGCCTTAGGGGACGGCGGCTCTGGCGGCGACCCTCAGAATAATGGACAGAACAGGTCGTCTCTCCTCGGGAAAATATTGCGAATAGATGTAAATTGCACATCAGGAAACAAAAATTATTGTATCCCCTCAGAAAATCCTTTTACAGGAAATACACAGGGTTATAAGGAAGAAATTTATGCCTATGGTTTACGCAATCCCTGGCGGTTCAGTTTTGACCCTGTTACTGGCTGGCTGTGGGCAGGTGACGTAGGCCAGAATACCTGGGAAGAAATTGACATTATTGAAAAAGGAAAAAATTACGGCTGGCGAATCATGGAAGGAAATCACTGTTATAACCCTTCTTCTGACTGCAACACTTCTGGACTTACCTTGCCCGTATGGGAATATGGTCATGAGGACCATGGGAATTGCTCTATCACAGGCGGTTATTTGTATCGCGGCGCCAAATTTTCAGAACTGTATGGGAAGTATATCTACGGCGATTATTGCAGCGGCAGGATATGGGCATTAAGTTATGATGGCACAAATACAGCTGTGAATACCCTGTTGTTAAAAGAAGACATTGAAATTTCATCCTTTGGAATTGATGAGGATAATGAATTGTATGTCTGCGATCTGAACGGCAAGGTCTTTAAACTTGCGTATAAAGAGTAACATATTGATTCACCCCAGACACAGAGAACGCATAGTTACAATCTCCAAAATCCCCCTTGCCAAAGGGGGATGAAGGGGGTTGTTAGCAATCCCTACGATGAGTCAAACTGTTACAGCATAGAATGGATTATAAATAACAAGTTCATCTTACATAATCCTTGAACCGTCTCCTACTTCAGCTTATACTCGTAGTGTTCCCGGAATTTCTTTATCTTCGGTTCGATTACGATGCGGCAATAAGCCTGCCCGGGATTTTTCTTATAGTATTCCTGATGATACTCTTCTGCCCTGTAAAATGCCTTAAACGGCACGAGTTCAGTCACAATAGGCGCTTTCCACAACTTCGCTTTTTGAATTTCCCGGATCACCTGTTCTGCTGTAGTCTTTTGTTCCTCACTACGATAGAAAACCACCGAGCGGTACTGCGTGCCAACGTCTGCCCCCTGACGGTTCAGGGTAGTAGGGTCATGGACGGTAAAGAAGACCTCCAAAATCTTTTCCAGCGAAATGATTTTTGGGTCAAACGTAACCTGCACCACTTCGGCATGTCCTGTTGTCCCGGTGCAGACCTGTTCATACGATGGATCATCAACCCAACCGCCGGAATAACCGGATTCTACTTGCTCCACACCATGCAGTTCTTCAAAGACAGCCGCAATGCACCAGAAACAACCTCCACCAAGTGTCACAACTTCCTTGCCTTGCGGGGAAGCAACGGTTTGGTTCTCTTGTTTATTCATATTTGCAGGATCTTTTAAAGCGCTTGATAGTACGAGACTGCCCAGTAATAAACTTTTTAAAAGTATTTGTGCAATCATGGCTCACGAGCCTCATTTGTCCCTGTATGACGACAGAAGTTAGAAATTCAGGTAAATTTATAGCACAAAAGGGTGGATTAAGCGCAGCGAATCCACCTTTTTACTTATGAATCTTTAGGTTTGCGTCCAGACCAAATCATGGTTTTGCACTTTGAACAGATTGCAACTGATCAAACATCTGAAGCAGTACCAATATAGTTAACCAATTTGGTGGATTCGCTGCGCTTAATCCACCCTACACAACTTTTAACAACAAGTATACAGACAATAAAAGCCGAATGCTGTTAACCGGAAAATTTTCGTTTGCAAGAAAATCCATTAGTCTGTCTCTGAGGGAATTGCATATAGTGATTCTTCACGCATGCAATCCTTAGTAAAGGCGAATACGGCACGTAAACGTTCTCTTGTCAATGTCGGATAGTTTTCAAGTATTTGCTGCTCTGTCCAGCCCTCTGCAAAAAGACCTAAAATAAATTCTACAGACAGCCGTGTCCCTTTAACTACAGGTTTACCCATTAATATTTCCGGGTCTGAATGTATATATTTCTTCCAATCAATATCCGGCATTATCTCACCTTCTCTTTCTATAAATAGAATTTGTTGAAATTTGCCGTATTTTACGGAGAAGGAATTATATAATCAAGACAAATTAACCTTTGCCACGAAGACACCAATGCACAAAGAAACACTTCGTGTCTTCGTGACTTTGTGGCTACTTTAAAATTCCTTAAACGTTAAAGTGATAAAATTATTGACATGGATTGGCAAAGTGTTATGATGCTTGAGAATATGAATAAATTTTTACTAACGTGCATGTGTTCCTCCCTGCTTTTCCTTTTCGGTTGTGCTGCGACTACGGAACAAAGGGTAGATAGAGTCGAGAGCATTGATAGCCGACTGTTGGAAAAGAGGATTGACGATCTATCCAGCACCATCAGGATAATTGTAAACGACACGAACAGACTTCACAACAAGATGGAAGAGGTGAAGACATCGAACAAAACCATTCAGCAAAAAGTTGAAGGACTGGAAGCTACCATCAAAAATTTGAATGAACAAATCGCAAGTCTTAGTACCTCCGCAAAAACCCTTAAAATTGCCCAACCACCCGCCGAAATAACAGATGTTGAACCTCAATTACCTCTTGACGATAGCGGTAAACCATCCGATAAGCCAGCATCCGATATCCAAAAACCCGTAAACGCCGACAGCCAGATGGCTGTCGCAAAGGGATTCTGGGATGCAATGAATGCAAAGGATATTCAAGCGGCAAGGTCGTTTGTAACAAAAGGAAGCGCAGACAAATTACAGATAAAAGAGAAAGATGCCGCTGCCAGTTGCAAAGTAACCTTTGGTGATATTAAAATTGAAGACAACAAGACCACCATCGAAACTACGATGCAAACAAATGATGGGACGACAGAATTTCAAGTCCAGATGCAGACGATTCTCGTAAAGGAAGAAGGACAATGGAAGGTTGATGCCGAGCAGACAATGATGTCCATGTTCGGAGGCGCAATGGGTGAGATGATGAAGGGACTTGGCAAGGCTCTGGAAGAAGGATTCAAGAAGGGTTTTGAGGAAATGGGTAAGTCAATGGCCGGGGGTATGCAGAAAGGTCTTGAAGTAATGACACAGACCAGTGCGACCAGTGAGGCGAAACCTGACCCGACACCAAAATAATAAGCGCCAAGTGTCGGGTGACAGGTGACAAGCGGCATTCCAGTCACTTGCTACACGTCATTCGTCACACGCCACATGTCACTCCTTATGTCACTCCTTTTCGTGCTGGTTCTGGGCTTGTAGCCTGAAACAAATCCCCCGATTGCTGCTTTCGGGGGCGAGGACGACTGAACCAGCAAAGGAAATCTTAAATCGTACCTCATACATCATGCATCGTGCATCCTGTATCGTTGTTGGGTGCACTCCGCTTCACGCCATTTTACTGTAAAGATTCTGTTACGATTGCTACAGACGCAGAACAGCCTAATCGGGTTGATCCGGCTTCCACTAAAGCACGGGCTGTTTGAAAATCACGAATTCCGCCTGCGGCCTTTATGCCGAGTCTGTCCCCCACAACTGCCTTCATTAATTTGACGTCTTCTACTGTCGCACCACGGCCAGAAAAACCTGTAGAAGTCTTGACAAACACAGCGCCTGCCCGCTCAGCCAACAGACATGCGGAAATCTTTTCCGTTTCTTCCAGAAGCCCTGTTTCGATAATCACCTTTACCGGGATTGATCCAGCAGCTTCAACGACTGCACGGATATCCTGCCAAACGGCTCTGTAATCGCCTTCCTTCAGTGCACCGATTGGAATAACCATATCCACTTCGTTCGCACCTAATTCTATAACGTGTTTCGTCTCTTCCACCTTGGTGGCTGTTATGTTAGCGCCTAACGGAAACCCCACAACGGTAATAACCGAACAATCCGTCCCTGCTAATTGTTTTTGGGCCTCTTTTACAAAAACAGGATTCACACAGACCCCGCGAAAATGGAATCGCTTTGCTTCTTCGCAAAGTCTTATGATATCCCTGCGTGTTGCCTCTGGCTTCAATAAGGTATGCTCGATCAATGGGGCTAAATCTAGAGGTTTCTTGATAGTTTTCGTTTTCTCAATATATCTCTGAATTGCAGACCTGACGGATTCAAGCCCCAAACCATCCATTTCTCCAGATATCTTTTGAATTAAGGAAAGTTGATTATTATTTGGAAAATCCATCATATCCTCCTCGAACTGACATTGTATCTTACCCTCTGACATCACGTAAGGGCAGGTTTCAAACCTGCCCTTACATGGTGGTCATTTGACTAACATGAAATTACTGTCCTTTAAATCTTCTACGCAGGTAACGCCAAATCTTACCCCAGTTCAGAAAGACGTGCAGGGCTGCAAGGATTAAAGTGGCATAAGCAAAATAGCGGTGTGGAACAAACCTGCGGAGTTCGAGTCGTGACTGCACATACCCCACAATTCCTGTAATGGAAATGGAGAATATAAGCAGTATACTGATTATGTAATTAATATCTTCTCGCTTCATTTGTAAAGCAACATAGCCAAAATCAAATTTGATTCAACCAGGCACAAAGGGCAATAAAAATATATTACCTTCCCTTATGGGGTCATCCAAAAAGCCTCAAAAAAACAATCTTAATTAAAACCTGTAGGGGCAATTCATGAATTGCCCCTACACTCTTTTGGACAATCCAAAGTTCCCTCTCCCCTTGTGGGAGAGGGTTAGGGTGAGGGAAGTCTTTAATGAATACTACAGTGTTCCTACCGCATGCAGGTAAATAACGGCCTCCGTTCGGCCATCGATACCAATGAGTTTATTAATCTCTTCGTCCAGAAATGCCCCTATGCTCACAGAGCCCAATCCCAGTGAAACCGCCTGCAGATAAATGTTCTGGCTGATATGTCCGGCCTCTATGTATGCATAACGAAAGCCTCGTTCCCCATATTTGTGACGAACCCGGTCAAAGACGGCTGATAATACAAAGGTAACATCGGCATCGCCTAACATTTCCTGCTCTAGTCCGGCAGCGGTAATCTCTTTTCTGAAATCACCGGATTTTACCAGTTCCAGTGAATGGTTCAGCACGGCATAATGGTAAATGCCGCGAGGCAGACCTTCCACATCGTTGGCGATTACGTAAACCTCCATTGGGTAAAGCGCACCTGCTGAGGGTGCTGTTCGGAGTGATTGATCATATAATTTGCCCGTTATGCCCTGTGCCGAAAATAGTAACTGTGATAATTGAGACATGGTAAGCGACATGCTTGAATAATTGCGGACGGAACGTCGCTTCCCGATGGCTTCTTCAAGGGGTATTCCACGATGGGCATGTTTCGGTAATTTTATTATCTTCGAATCAGGGTAGTTCTTGTATTGAGGCGGCTTCTTTGGTTTACTCCGAAATACATCTCCAATGACACCACGCCAGGTCAGCGAGGTTTCGTGGTGGAAACGCTCCCCGGGACTTAATTCTTTCTCTGCATCTTTACTATAGGCCGATAATCCGAAGGAGTTTGTGAATAGCACGAAACTGGCTATTGCTAAAAAAAGCGCCCGCATGTTTAAATACATTTGCATATCATTTTTAAAAAATTTATGATAATGATACATTGTAATCCTCTATCTCTTAATCTCAAGTGGAAATTGTGGTTGAACAAGCCCAAAGGGTTTATCGTATCACTGTATAAAAACATCTTTTCCAAACATTTATGAAGGCGATTTTAATAATTTCTTAGTGACACGTGACGAGTGACGGGAGAAACGTCACATGCCACTCGCAACTCGGCACTTTTTTAATTGAAGGGTTTCTTTAATGCATTTTAAAGCCATTCTCTTTGACCTCGACGGCACGCTGCTTGATACGCTTGAGGATCTGGGCACTGCGGCGAATCGTGTACTCGATAAATACGGCTTTCCCAGTCACACAATGGATAATTATCGCCTTTTCGTGGGGGATGGGGTTGTCACACTTATGAACCGCGCGCTCCCGGAGGATAAAAGAAATAACGATACTATCCAGATATGCGTCAAGACATTTCGGGAAGAATATGGTAAAAGCTGGAACGTCAAAACAAGACCCTACGATGGCGTGCCAGAAATGCTTGATGCACTGGCAACACACGGCCTGAAAATGGCGGTTCTGTCCAACAAGCCGGACGAATTCACAAAACTATGCGTGACTGAATATTTGCCGAAATGGGCATTTGACATAGTTCTCGGTCAGCGCAACTCATTACCTCTGAAACCAGACCCGGCTGGCGCATTGGAAATAGCTAAATGCCTGGATGTTCCACCCTCACATTTTATTTACCTGGGCGATACTGCCATTGATATGAAAACGGCTGTGGCGGCTGACATGTTTCCCGTAGGGGCGCTCTGGGGTTTTCGGACTGGAAAGGAGTTGCTGGAAAATGGCGCTCAGGCGCTGATCAAAAGGCCCCAAGAAATTCTGAATCTCCTTAATTTGACGCACAGGAATCTCAAATCATCTGTTCCTCCCCCTTGACTTCGTCGTGAACTCAGTCGAACGATGGGGGAAGCAAAGGTGGGGGTAAAGAATAAAGGCTGATCACCCTCCCTTATTCCCTCCCATCAAGGGAGGGATTGTTTTATTCGAGTT
>DBJWYX010000129.1:0-7228 GCA_052360825.1 Candidatus Wunengus sp. YC64 | reverse complement strand
ACGTCATAATAGCTGATGTATGCATTGCCTGAGGTATCGAGCGCTATGGAGGTATACTTACCCACATTGCCGGTAATGTCAACTGTTGTTATTGTCCAGGAGCCAGAGGCATTGGTGGCATACTTGAGGTCGCCCTGAGTTGCATCATAATAACTGATATGCGCATTGCCGGATGTATCAAGCGCAAGGGAGGAATTCCAGCCAACAAAGAGATCGCTGTCAACAGTCTCTTTCGTCCATGAATCAGCAAAGATATTTGGAGCGATTAAGGCAATACTAATAACGACTATATACAGGCCTATTAAAAACCTTTTGTAAATCATAATTCCATCCCCTTTTCATTTTATTTATGCGGCTCACATGGCATATGCGATGCATAAATCCCCCTTTATTAAGGGGGACTTTCTAACCGGATAAATTTCTGAGTTCTTCAACCATCTTGGAAACAATGTCGATAATTTCTTTACCGTTTTGTGAAGAGACAAAATGTGTCTGAAATCGTTTTATGTCCATTCCCAATCCGCAAAGCAGTTGAGCAATAAATTTCGTCCGTTTTTCAACCCACTCCTTTTCCTTGCAGAAGTGGCATTCATCGTCCTTGCACGCGGTTATCAGCACTCCGTGTGCGCCCAGCTCAAACGCCTTTAAATACAGTGATGGATCTACCTTCCCCAGTCCCAGCATACCTATTCGTCTGATGTGGGAAAAAAGTAAATTGTCTGCGGTATCGACTTTATCCTCATTATAAGCACTATATTGGCAATAAAAATTGATAATAAGCGGTTTTATACCCTGGATAAATTTTTCCTGGAAAACTGCCTCAAGGGTATTTTTACCGCGATCTTCCAAAGGGGTTTTAAAGCTAATGGCCTTTGCAGGGCACTCCACAATACATAAACCACAGGATTGACAATCTCCGTCGATGTAAGCCGTTGTGTCCCTCTTTTTAATTTTGGGTACTTCAAAAGGACATATCCTCACACAGGTGAGGCATCCAACGCATAGGTTGTCTTCCACAAATGCGCCAGCGCCGCAGTTCATGCATCGTTGTGCCTCTTTTACTGCGGCATTTAAGGAGAATCCCAGTTCTACTTCCTCAAAGTTATCCAGCCTTTTATCAGAAGACATTGTGGGCATATCCTGTTTCTGCTCTTTCTTGATAAGGGCAATTCTCGGTGCGGTAATATCAGGCACTGCGGGTTTTTCAGCCCATTTCTCGTCTTTTAACGTCGCATTTCTCAGGGCATTGTGGATAGCAATCGCCGCCTTTTTACCCTGTGCCATGCTTTCGGTCATGGTTCCACGTCCCAGCACAACATCACCGCCCGCATAAATGCCATGCACTGCCGTGCTGAAGGTGTTTGGATTGACAATGATTGTGCCGCCGCGCGTGACTTGAATACCTTCCTGCCCTTTTAAGAATGAAAGATTCGATGCCTGCCCTATTGCAAGGATAATGGTATCCGCTTCTATGACGGATTCCGAACCTTCGTAAAAAGCCGGATTGAAGCGCTTTTGTTCATCAAAGACGTATTTTACTTTGAGGGTTTCAAGTCCGGAAACCTTTCCATTCTTCCCGATGATACGTTTGGGTCCAACAGAGTTGTATAGTATCGCTCCTTCATGGATTGTCTCTTCGATTTCAAAATCAGTTGTCGGCATTTCCTTCCGGGATTCGAGGCAGGCAACGGATACCTTGTCGGGTTTCAGGCGCAGGGCGGTTCGTGCGCAGTCCATGGCTACTGCGCCTCCTCCTATTACCAACACATTCTTCCCAATGTCAGCGTTTCCCGTAGTATTTACCTCATGTAAAAAGGACACACCCTTGAGTACACCGCCAAGATTTACACCTTCGATGTTCAGGGTTCGGCTTTCGAGCAGGCCGACGCTGATAAAGATAGCGGAGAAACCCTCCTTTTTTAAACTATCGAAGGTAATGTCTACACCGAGAGTCGTGTTGTATTTAATTTCGGCCCCTAATTTTTTAATAAATTCAACGTCATTATCGATGGCTGTTCTGGGGAGACGATAGGGCGGTACACCCATGCGAAGCATGCCGCCCGGCGTGGGATTGGATTCAAAGATCGTACATGAATAGCCTAAAAGCGCCAAATCATTGGCTGCGGCAAGTCCTGCAGGGCCTGCGCCAATGATGGCAATTTTTTCGGGGTATTTTTCTGTGAGATTTTTCATGGTTTCTTCAGAAAAATTGTCACCCAGAAACCGTTTGAGCCAGGCAATTGCAATGGGGGCTTCAGTGCTATTCCGTCTGCATTTCGTTTCGCAGGGATGGGTACAGATGCGGCCACATGCCGAAGGTAAAGGATTCCTCTCCCGTACCAGCCGGTATGCCTCGCTGAAGCGTCCTCTGGCAATGAGTTGAACGTAATCGCGGGCATCCTGCCGTATCGGACACGCCAGGATACAGGGCGCTTCTTCGTTTACTTTTTTGTTAGACGTTATACTTGTTTTGTCTATTAACATATAAAATTAATCGATGGGTTCGCTTCGCTTCGCTGCTTAACCCATCCTACATTCCTTATTTCGGATTGCAGATTGCGGAATTAACAACAAATCCGAAATCCACATTCCGCAATCTAAAATCGATATTATTCCCCCATAACCTTAATAACGAGTCGTTTGCTCCTCTGCCCGTCAAATTCAGCATAAAACACCTTTTGCCATGTCCCTAGGTCTAATTTCCCCTCGGTTACCGGTATGACCACCTGGTGTCCGATGAGAAGGTTTCTGAGATGAGCATCCCCATTTACCTCGCCTGTGCGGTGATGATAGTAATCATGTCCCTCCGGAATCAATCTAAGGAGCCACTCTTCGATGTCCTTGTGAAGTCCCGGCTCTGCATCATTGACAAAAACACCCGACGTTATATGCATGGCAGAGACCAGAATCATGCCCTCTTTAATGCCGCTCTTCTGAAGTACCTTATCTACGTCTCTTGTGATATTTATAAACTCATGACGCTTTTTGGTATTAAAAGTCATGTATTCAGTCAGAAATTTCATTTTAAGTCAGCCCCTTTTCGTATAAGGATAACAGCGAAACTGATATTATTCAAAAAATTTTTACATAGAAAGAGACTTAATTTAATGACTCTAATGAAGGTTGTCAAGGGAAAATGTAATAACCCGATAGAATAGAAATGGAGCAGGGTGAGGTTTGGGATATTTTGAAATGTCAAGACGTGGGTTTTTTGATTACGATATGTTTCTTCCAGTGGGTATTGTCGGTCTTGGGATAATCGGTTCGATGGTGGACGCCACGGGATTCCTTACGTTTGCGGGCAGAAGTCACAATAAGTCTGGAAACAATTAACATGTTCTGTAACTCCCATCCTAAGGGATTAGAGAATTCTTTATCTATAACGTAACTACACCACATTTCAATCATCTCTTCCGCCTCAAGCAGGTGTCTTTCGTCTCGCTCAATCCCCGCATCCCTCCACATAAGGCTTTTTAAGGAATTTCTAATATCATTCAAATCCAGCCAGCTAATTTTTGACCCACCGATAGACTCATGGATGGGATAGGGTAGCAATTCACGCCTGGTCTTTTGGATTGACTTACAGGCATCCATTCCGGCCATATGACCCGTTACCAGACCCTCGAGCAGAGAATTGCTGCCAAGCCGGTTGGCGCCATGCATTCCCGTGCAAGCCACTTCACCGCAGGCGTAGAGTTGTTTGATGGTAGTCCTGGCGAAACGGTCGACCTTAATGCCGCCGATCATGTAGTGGGCGCTGGGGCGCACGGGAATCAGGTCTTTAGCAATATCGATTCCAAAGGAGGCACAAATCTCCCTGATCCTGGGGAAGCGGGCGTACAGGCGTTTTCTGGGAATATGACGGACATCGATATACACATTCGTATGGTCGGTCTTTTGCATTTCTTGTAAAATACTTTGACTCACTACATCTCTGGGCGCCAGTTCAGCCTGGGGATGATAGTTGGGCATAAATCGTTCCCCTTTTTTGTTTCTTAATATTCCTCCCTCTCCTCGTACCGTTTCTGTAATGAGGAACCGCACTGCTCCTGCAATATAGAGGGTTGTGGGATGAAACTGCACGAACTCCATATCCTGGAAGGCAGCGCCCGCCCGGTAGGCCATTGCAAGTCCATCTCCCGTGGCGACGTCCGGGTTGGTCGTTTCACGGTATACCTGTCCGCATCCCCCTGTTGCCAGAATCGTTTGCTTTGCCCAGATTAATACGATTCCTTTTTTGGCGTGCCAGGTAACTGCGCCATGACATACACCGTCTCTGGTAATGAGGTCGATGACGAAGGTATGTTCAAAGACCTTGATATTTTTGTTTTCCTTCACAACACGGACAAGGGTGTGTTCCACTTCCTTACCAGTGGAATCACCTTGAGCGCGGATAATACGCGGGAAGCTGTGGCCGCCTTCCTGGGTAAAGATTAAATGGTTGTTTTGCCTGTCAAAGGCAGCGCCCCAGTCGATCATTTCACGCACTCGTTTGGGGCCTTCACTAACGATTGTTTTTACCGTGGTCTTATCGCACAATTCCTGTCCAGCGCCCAGGGTATCTTTTACGTGTTTTATCAGGGTGTCTCTTTCAGATAAGACCACTGCAATTCCACCCTGTGCGTAGGCAGTATTATTTTCATCAACCTTATCTTTCGTGACAACCAGCACTGAACCATGCTTTGCGGCTTGTATTGCTGCACTGAGACCTGCCACGCCGCTCCCGATGACCAGTACATCGGTAAAGACGTGGGAAGAGGTATGGCTATCAAATGAAATGAGATATTTTTTTGGTTCTGTTTGTTTTTTCACGGTACGAATTCTAACACTGAATTAAGCGCAGTACAAGCCTTAATAAATTGTTTTCAAAGGGACCTGATTTGTCTTGGTTTAACAACGTAAAAAATACATTTTCTGTTTATTAATCGAGGCGTATGGCATATTATATCAATCAGCATAAATTTGTTTTTTAGAAGGAGGTTTGTCGATGGCAGAGAATTATGTGATTATTGGCAGCGGTCCGGCCGGTATTACTGCGGCAGAAAATATACGCAAACTGGATACACGGGCTGAAATTACCGTAATTTCAGCAGAAAGGGTGCCCATGTTTTACAGGCCGAGGATACCAGAATATGCCGTGGGAAAGCTGGAAATCGAGGCGCTGATGGTCAAAACAATGAATTTCTACGACCAGGAGAGGATTAAACTCCAATTAGGCGTTAGAGCGGTTAAGTTAGACAAAGAGAGAAAAATCGTTGAGACTTCCGAAGGAAAACAATATGGATACGATAAACTCCTGATTGCCACAGGCATCGATCCCATCACGCCTTCGTACCCGGGAGGAGACCTTAAGGGTGTATTTACCATGCACTATTTATACCATGCCGATCAGATGAGAATCATCACCAAAGAGGCGAAAGAAGTGGTTGTGGTTGGTGGAGGTCTTTTGGGTATGGACATGGCAGAGGAGTTAAAAAAAACGGGTTTGGATGTAAGGTTTCTCGTCAGGAGGCATGTTTTGGGTGATCCCTTTTTTGACGAATACGGCTGTAAATTGATTCAGGAGGAGTTTATTCGTTTGGGCGTAAATGTATTTACAGGCACAGAAGTTCAAGCATTTGAAGGTGTGGATGGTACATTGGCAAAAATCATGACTACGGATGGGAAACAGATAGAATCTTCATTTTGTTTTCTTTCCATTGGTGCAGTACCTGCCGTCAATTGGCTTCGAGAAAGCGGTCTTAAAATCGATAAAGGGGTTTTGGTGGACGAACACCTTCAAAGCAGTGAAAAAGATATTTTTTCTGCCGGGAATTCTGCCCAGATTACCGATCCTGTTTCCAAAAAACAGATCGTTCAGACTAATTGGTTCAATGCCAGCACACAGGGTCGTATTGCCGGGAATAATATGGCTGGGGGTGAGCCAATAGAATATAAAGCAACGACCAACTATCTTAAAAAAATAGGAAATCTATCGTTTAATCTCATAGGCTGGGGTAATGCCATGGTAGAAATGGGGCAGAGGACTTACTTTAAAGGGGATAACCCCAGGGAATATGTTATAATTACCACAAGAGAAGGAGTCATTGTGGGTGCGGTTGTTTGTGGATTGCCAAAGGTGAGCTTAAAATTAAGAGAGCAAATTGAGAAGCAAATAGTAATTCCTGATTTGGAAAAATTTATTACACAAAAAGAAGGTAAATTAGATACGCTACTAAAAATTCTAGCGTAAGATTTACCACTTGAATATAAATGAAAATGTTGTAGAATTCACCGTAAGTTCTTTGCTGTAGTACAATTTGCAGTATGAGGAGGGATGTTTCTTTATGAGAATGGTAATTACAGGCGGGGCAGGATTTATTGGATCACACCTGTGCGATTATTTAATAGAAAAAGGTCATGAGGTTATCTGTATTGATAATCTGTTAACGGGAAAAGAAGATAATATCTGTCATTTGATTGGAAACGGTAAATTCCGTTTTATAAAGCATAACGTGAGTGATTACATCTATGTTGATGGGAACGTTGATTGTGTATTGCATTTTGCGTCACCAGCCAGCCCTTTTGATTATCTGGAGTTTCCGATACAAACTTTAAAAGTCGGCTCATTGGGTACCCTAAATAGCCTGGGATTGGCCAAGTCGAAGAAGGCAAGATTTCTTCTGGCTTCCACATCTGAGGTATACGGGGACCCGCAAATCCATCCTCAGCGAGAAGATTATTGGGGCCATGTAAATCCTGTGGGTCCCAGGGGAGTTTACGATGAGGCGAAACGATTTGCAGAGGCAATGACAATGGCATACCATCGCTACCATCATGTGGATACGAGAATAGTGAGAATATTCAATACATACGGGCCACGCATGCGGATAAAAGACGGACGGTCGTTGCCTAACTTTATGTGTCAGGCGCTGAATGGTGAGGACATTACAGTATTTGGGAATGGCTCACAGACGAGAAGTTTCTGCTACGTTTCTGATCTTGTGGAAGGTATCTATCGGCTGCTTCTTTCGAATGAGCATGAGCCTGTAAATATGGGGAATCCCGCAGAAATAACTATCCTCCAGTTAGCACAAGAGATGCTTGCCCTTACGGGCAGTAAGAGCAAGATTGTATTTAAACTACTTCCTGTGGATGATCCCAAGATTCGACAACCTGACATTTCTAAGGCAAAAAAAGTTTTAGGCTGGGAACCAAAGGTTTCCCGTGAAGAAGGGCTGCGTAAGAC
>DBJWYX010000128.1:0-7235 GCA_052360825.1 Candidatus Wunengus sp. YC64 | reverse complement strand
TCATCACCCTTTGTGACCGAAGGTCACGGATATTTCATTTTATTTAAGCGGGTTACGTGGTGGCATAAAATCCCCCTTTTTTAAGGGGGATTAACTCGATCACTTGTGCGAAATTATGCATAGCATTAATATCAAAGTAAAGGCATCTCTTTGTGTGCTACAACAACACCTTTTTCAGAAATAACAAACTGTTTAGCATCGGCCTCCAAATTATATCCAATGTGCTTTCCATCTGGTACTATTACAGATTTATCAATGATTGCTTTTCGAATCTTGACATTTTTACCAATCCTCACACCAGCCATTAAAATCGAGTCAATGACCTCTGAGTAATTATCAATTCTTACATTTGGCGAGAGAATAGATCTCTCCACACGTGCACCGCTAATAATACACCCATTGGAAACAAGAGAATCCAAAACTGTACCACATCTTCCTCCTGGAAATAACTCAGAAAAGACCGTTTTCGCAGGGGAAAGCTGCTCGTGATAGGTACGAATCGGCCAATCTATATCATAGAGATTAAAAATAGGATCTACCTGGACAAGGTCCATATTAGCCTCCCAGTAAGCATCAATAGTCCCTATGTCTCTCCAATATTTCACTGCTTTGTTATTCTTATCTCTAAATATAAATGCAAACACACGATCTTTGTTAATCATCGACGGAATAATGTTCTTCCCAAAATCATGTATCGTATCTCTTTTGGTGTCTTCGATCACACGTTTCACCAATACTTGTGTATTGAAGAGATAAATACCCATGGATACA
Source organism: Candidatus Wunengus sp. YC64 (assembly GCA_052360825.1). Taxonomy (GTDB): domain Bacteria; phylum Planctomycetota; class Brocadiia; order Brocadiales; family Brocadiaceae; genus Wunengus. Next base: position 6,464 of record DBJWYX010000128.1, on the reverse strand, counting down.
AGCGCCATTTCTGGATTTGATTGAATTGGTTTTGGGCTTGCTGGTTTTTCATTAAATTCTACAATCTGTTGTTCATTGTCTATCGACATAACCCCAAACCTACTTGCTTCTTTTATGGGCACTTCGATGCATGGTACTGTCAGATATGCATTATTTGTTTCATGGAACTCTATCAACTCACGATAATCCATCTTGTAAATATGGTCACCAGCGAGAATCAACACCTTTTCAGGGTGTTCCCCTTCTAACACATAAATATTTTGATACACTGCATCGGCCGTTCCTTGATACCACATGTCACTTATTCGTTTTTGAGGTGGTATATTTTCAATAAATTCATCCAACTCATTATTAAATATATTCCATCCAATTCTTAAATGCCTATCGAGGGAATAAGATTTATATTGCGTCAACACACATATCTTTCGTAATCCTGAATTAATACAATTACTCAAGGTAAAATCAATAATGCGATATATACCACCGAAAGGAACTGCAGGTTTTGCCCTGTCCTTTGTTAAAGGATAAAGTCTCTCCCCCTGCCCCCCTGCCAATATCATTACAAGCACTTTATTTAACATAATAGTTCTTTTATCTTGTCTTTTAATTCAGTTAAATCAGAGGATTTAATTATATATGCATCTGCTGACCATGACATAAAATTATCCTTGTAGCTGCTATAAGCCGTGTTAATAATAATGGGTACCTTTTTGTGTTCACTCAATATCTTTCCAATCGCTTCAATACCGCTTATCTTGGGCATATTGATATCCATTACAATAAGGTCTGGTGTGTGTTCCTTTACCTTCTTAATGGCATCCTGACCATCCTGCGCTGTAATAATATTGTATCCTTCAAGCGAGAGTTCTTGCTTATAGAGTAAGAGTTGATTTATATCATCTTCCACCAATAAAATGGTCTTCTTCATCCCCCCCTCCTTCTTAAATTTATTCTTATTTATATCGGTAAGTATATGGAGAAAGTTGTACCTTCTTGCAAAGAACTTTTCACTTTTATGAAACCACCATGGTCATCTACGATTTTTTGAGATACAGCCAGTCCAACACCTGTTCCATCTACCTTTGTAGTAAAAAATGGAACAAAAATATTTTGCATAATTTCAGCGGTCATTCCCTCGCCCGTATCTGTAATATTAATTTTTATGTGTTCGTCTTCCACTATAGTTTCTAATGTTAGTGCACCTCCACCAGGCATCGATTCAACTGCATTTTTTATTAAATTCAAAAATACCTGTTTGATTTGTGTCGGATCAATTATAATTTTCGGTATCATAGAATTAAATATTTTGGTTACCTTAATACGACCGTTTTTAAAATACGGGTCCATCAGGGAACAGGTATTCTCTAATATTTCATTTATTTGAGATGCTACTTTAACTGAATCAACGGGTTTACTAAAATCCATAATGTTTGCAAGAATTCTTTCTAACCGGCTAACTTCTTCTACAATAATTCCGGCGTTTTGTCTTGTTTGATCATCCTGGCTGGAAGCCCGTAAAATTGATCTTGCAAAACCACCGATAGTTGCCAGTGGGTTACGGATTTCATGCGCAACATATGCCGCCATGTTACCTATAACAGCAAGTCTTTCAGACCGAATCAATCTGTCCTGGGTTTCTTCGAGTTGTCGAACCTTTTCGCTTAATTTTTTATATGCCGCAGCATTTTCAATTGCCAATGCTGCACGACTTGCAAAAGTTGTCATGATTTCAATATGTTCCTCTATTATCGGTTTTTTACTGTAAAGATTGTCCACACAAATTACTCCAATCGCTTCGTCTTTAGCTATTAACGGTATACAAACAAATTCATTTGCACCGATCATATTTACAAATTTTTTATCAATATTTGGATCATGAAACGCATTCTTTTCCCAAATGATTTTTTTGTTTTTTACACACGAAACAATAACTTCATTTTCATCTCTCAGTGAGTATGCCATCAATCGCGTAATCATGTGTAAAGGAGTATCTTCACGGTAATTATCTTCAGACGCTTTAATAAGATCTTCCAGTTTTTCGTACTTCTTTGCTATTTCACTCCATATCCTATTTGCTTCTTCCAAACTTGACGGGCCAACGGCCATCTTGCCATAGACAATATTCCGTTCTTTATCCACCAGAAAAAGTCTTGCACGATTAAATCCCAGGGCAGTGCCAGCAGTAACACAGGTCAAAATTAAGTGAAGTAACCGATCGATTTGCAGCGTACCTTGCATCAACTCAGCAAGTTTTCGCAATAAAGAAAGTTGATGAATCTTTTCTTCCTGCGCTGTAACATTTATTGAGAGCTTCAGTAAGTGCGTTATTGTGTTCTTCTCATCTTTTATCGGTGTTGTAATGTTTTGAATATATCTTCTTTCGCCTCTTTCTGTGATGAGTTGTGTCTCACAGAACTGTTTCTCACCACTGGAAAGCGCTTCAAGGACGGAACAATTCTGGCTTTCTTTACATTCACATTTATATACATCCCTACACGCTTTCCCTATAGGGTCATATCCCAAATGTAATATACTAGAAAGCCTTTCGTTAGCACAAACTATATTCAAATCTTTATCCAGTAGAACAAATCCCGCATTAAGCGCATCTACAACGTTGTTCAGAATATTGTCAACTTTGTCTTTTAGAATATCAGGCAGCATTACAATTTACTCTTTATATGATCATTAAATAATTTTCATTTAGTTCTATTAAATACGTGTAAGTTAAAGCAATTCAAAACGTGCTTTTAAGTGATTTTACACTTTTATTTATTACGATACACCATTTCTCCCCTGACTTAATGTTTAAACTCCATCTCGGAATGATCGAAGAATTCTGATAGACTAACTCATAGCCAGACTCTGATTGTGAAACCGTATAGATAGGAAATACAAAGACATCTCCTGGAATATTCCAATCCAATAACACCTCGACACCCAGCCATTCATCCACAAGTCCTAATTTATTTTGTGAATTTAATCCTTGTTCAATAGACAAGTTCCCTATAATTTCTCTGTCCTTTATGTAATAATATCTGCCAAAAGCATCTCCGGCAGTCATTGAGATATTAAACTCAATACCAAATTGAGCATCACAAATACGTCGGGAATGATTCTCAATAGTATATACAATATTCATTAAAGACTCATTATCCAGTATCTTTATCTCTTTTGTTATTCTAACTGGACATTGATGTCCCCCAGATTCAACCACGCCATCCCGATATAATTTAATCAACACATTATCCTTACCCTGGTCTATTTTGTAATTATATGAGGAGGTAACAAAGCTGCCTATTTCCCGATATTCATTCTTGAAAACATCTTTTAACGTCGTACCGGGTTCAAAGAAATGATCTATTAAGCCTTCTTTAAGATACGTATCATAGTACAGCATCTTTTCAAGCCCAGCCTGTTTTGACGGCATTACATCATGAATACTTTTTGCTTGCCCCGTATCGCCCTGATGTAACGAGTCAATGATCTTCTTATGGTATACCTCTTTTCTCCGCATAAGAGTGTTAATCAAATTGATTCTTTTTGGCTTGTAATCAAGCTCGTAGATATGACCACCCCTATCCGGTTTAAAATAAACAGTCATTTGTGAATTACTCACACAAATTTCATCTTTGGTATCGCAGTCAAAGTCGGAAATGCAATAGTGTGCTCCTTTTACTTTTCCCTTCTCTGCCAATGCCTCTGCAGCAATTAAATGACTTGTAACAGAAAATCTAAGATGTGGTAAATATATCCCACCAAACACCCCATGCCAGTATGGGCAATTACACTGTCCCATAAATAGTTCTTTCTGAGCAGCCGTATATTCATCTTCTTTTTTATCCATTGAATCTACCATATCACTGACATGCATCATTTTGGCATAAAGAAGATTGGATTCAGGATATTTTATCTTAAAATTCCTCCAATATCCTCCTTTCATAAAACGCTTTACATTACCACCCCATGGAATCTGATTCAGCCTATTGTAAACATCTTCATATTTAAAATATACCTCCACAGGCAAAGCCCATTCCAGCATTTCACGATACGAAGCATCTGGCAAATACACTTTACCTTTGGGCGAACAATTGTCGATTACATCACTAAATGTAACAAGATTAATCCAGTCTCTGTTTTCTAGCAATGTACTGATAAATCTTTCCAACCAACCGTTTTTGTATACATGGTCGTACGTTTTGGGCCACACACCAAACTTTTCCCCATCGTCAGCGTAAACCATCGTTACATCTCCACCTTCAGTCGCACAAGATTTGAAATATTCGATACATTTTGCCGGTTCTTCAAATGGAATATAGTATCGTAGCAATTCGCTAGCAGGGAATATTTTCAACGTCCTTCCTTGATCTTCTGTCACATAATAACCAAGCAATTGATGGTCTTCCAAACCTGCATATTTAAAATGGGAATCGTCTAACACGGTATACTCCATGCCTGCGTCTGCAAATGTCTTTGCCAAATTCTGCTCCCAAACACGCTCAGGCACCCACATCCCCCGTATTTTACGTTTAAAATATTTCTGCAAATATTCTGTGTATCTTTTAATTTGCCCAATTCTATCTCGTTCAGGCAACATAACCATAATGGGTTCATAAAATCCTCCACCCATTAATTCTATCTGATTCCTGTCAACAAGATGTTTAATTTGAGCAATCATATCTGGTTTGTTGATTTCTATCCATTCTAACAAACAACCAGAAAAATGTATTGATACCTTTAAGGAAGGGTATTTCTCCAAAATGTCCAGAAACGGTTTATAAGCCTTACCGCATGCCTCGCTAATTACATTATCAAAATTGCCTATAGGTTGATGATTATGTATAGCAAGAATCAGATTTATCTTTTTTGACATTTAATTTTTGCTTTTCTTTACAAGCATTTTATAGAGTTCGATATATTCTTTAGCACTTCTTTCCCACGACCAATCCTGTGTCATTCCATTTTTCATAAGATTAGTCCATTGAGCCTTATTTTTAAAGAAACCCAGAGCCCTTATAATAGTGGCTAATAAATAATCTGAGTTGTACTCTTTAAACGAGAATCCGTTGGCTTTCCCATTGGAAACAGGACATGAACGGACATCAGTAATAGTATCGGCTAGACCACCCGTATTACGAACAATCGGAATAGTGCCATATTTTAAGCTATACAATTGATTTAACCCGCACGGTTCAAAACGTGACGGCATTAAGAACATATCTGACCCCGCTTCAATCTCATGAGCCGATTGCTCATCAAAGGTCAATTTTACTGCCACTTTTTGTGGAAATGTTTTTGCGTAAGTTTGAAATAATTCGTGGTATCGTTGTTCACCGGTTCCTAACAAAACAAACTGGGAATCGGTTTTCATTAAATCCTGGAATTTATTCGTAATTAAACCCAGGCCCTTTTGGTCTGTTAATCTTGTTATCATCCCTATAATAGGAACATCTCTTTCGGAGAGGTTATATTTTCGCTGCAAAGCCCTTTTACAAAGTTGTTTTCCTTTAAGATTATTTATACCATAATTTGTAATAATATATTTGTCTGTTTCTGGATTCCATATAGAATAATCAATTCCATTGATAATGCCATAAAGATCATCCGCTCTTTCTTGAAGTACACCATCAAGACCTGCACCGTATTCAGGCGTTTGTATCTCTTGAGCGTACGTTTTACTGACCGTAGTTATGAGATCACTAAAAACAATACCTCCTTTCAGGAAATTCAGTTTTCCGTAAAATTCTAGTTGTTTCCAGTTAAAAAGACTCCAATCCAACCCAGTAAGATTCATATCCCAGTGCCAGAAAACCCCCTGATACGTGATATTGTGGATCGTTATTACTGTTTTTGTATTTTTGAAACATTCCGTACCCGCATACTTTGTTTTTATATATACGGGGACAAGTCCTGTCTGCCAATCATTACAGTGCACTACATCGGGATATAGTTTGAGCTTTTCAATAACTTCCAAAGCACCCTGGGCAAAAAATATAAACCTTTCACTATTATCTTCAAAATCTTTTGTTGTTCCGGGATAATTATATAAACCCTTTCGACCGTAATATTGTTCATTGTCCAGGAAATAAACAGGTACCTGTGTATCAGGTAGAAATCCTTTATACACACAGCCAGACTTAAGTTTATCGCCAATTTTTACCTCAAATTGTATATTAGTGTTTGTTAAAGGACATTGACTTTCTCTTATTATTCCATACAGGGGCATGAGTACTACAACCTCCACGCCTAATCCCTGTATGCTTTTGGGTATCGCCCCTGCAATATCAGCCAAACCACCTGTTTTCGCAAATGGCACAACTTCTGATGACAGGTAAACGACTTTCATTACCGTACTACCTCAACTTTCCTTTCTATAGTAGCATTTCTAAGGAATTCTGCGGCGCTCTCAGGCGTTACCGTATTTATATAAAAACCACTGCCCCACTCAAATCCTGCAACTCTTGTTA
>DBJWYX010000127.1:0-7243 GCA_052360825.1 Candidatus Wunengus sp. YC64 | reverse complement strand
GATTGTAAACGTACTAACAGGTCCTTCTGCCATAGCAACAAGTAAGGATGATCCGGTAATTATGGCAAAAGAAACAATCGAATGGTCGAAAAAAATACCAGCTTTCAGTTTACGTGGCGGTTATGTTGATGGGGCGATGCTTTCCGCAGACGACATAAAGAACCTGGCAAAACTACCAACTATGCCCGTGCTACGTACGCAAATAGTTACTGGTATTAATGCCCCCATCGTGGGAGTTGTGAGTTCGTTTAATGCTGTTTTACGTGGCTTGGCGACTGTATTCCAGGCAATTAAAGATAAAAAAGAGAAAAGTGGTGAATAGTTTTTGTGGAATTACTGAAAAGGTAGGAGGATAAAATGACTCAGGTAAGTGAAGAAAAGGTTGTTGAGCCTTCTGGTAAAATTGCACAGGTGCTCGATTTGGTGGCGGGAATGACGTTGCTTGAAGCTTCTCAACTCGTAAAGGCTTTTGAGCAGAAGTTTGGTGTTTCAGCGGCAGCAGTAGCTGCTGTGCCAGCAGGTGCAGGAATGGCGGCAGAGAGCAAGGCCCCTGCGGCGGAGGAAAAATCAACCTTTGATGTAATATTAAAGGATGGTGGTGCAAATAAAATCCAGGTAATTAAGGCTGTCAGGGCGGAAACGAATTTAGGATTAAAAGAAGCTAAAGACTTGGTAGAAGGCGCTCCAAAGACTGTTAAAGAAGGAGTGTCGAAAGAAGATGCAGAGAAGATAAAGAAAGCACTTGAGGCTGCGGGAGCAAAAGTAGAAGTCAAGTAATAGGTGGTTCCTCTCATTTTAAAAAGTAGGAAACTATGGAAATTCGTAATTACGGCAATGTTGAGGATGTTATAGAAATCCAAAACCTTGTACAGATTCAGACGAAAGCATATCGTGATTTTTTACAAGCTGATGTACCTGCTTCCAAAAGGAAGAACTATGGTATAGAAACGATATTAAGAGAAATATTTCCCGTGAGCAATTACGACGGGACATTATCACTTGATTACATTAAATATGAGCTTGGTAAGCCGCGATATACTCAGGATGAATGCAGGCAGTTACGCCTGACCTACGGCCGTCCATTTAGGATTTGGTTGCGGCTAAATAAAGCGGAGCCAATCGAAGAAGAGGTTTATTTGGGTGAAATCCCCGTAATGATCGGTGGTGGAGAATTTATTATTAATGGTACTGAAAGAGTAATTGTAACACAATTACACCGCTCGCCTGGTATTGATTTTATCGAGGAGTTTCATGCCGAAAAAAGGCTGCACTCATGTCGAATTATACCAGAGAGGGGAAGCTGGATAGAATTGGAGGTAGGGAAGAAGGATATCCTTACCGTGAGGATTGACCAGAGCGGAAAGTTACCTGCTACGTGTTTCCTTAGGGCATTGTCAGATGAGTATACAAATGACGAAGATATTATTAGGCTTTTCTACGAAACAGAAACAGTAAAGATTTCAGACTATTCATCGGCTACGAAATTAAGAGGCAGGCATACAGTCGAAAAGATTATAAATCCGCAAACAGGTGAGATAGTATTGGAAGCAGGCCGCCAAATCTCAGATACGACTATAAAAGCGATTACTGATCTTGAGATTAAAAAAATAGAAGTAATCAAGAAATTGGATGATCCGCTGATATTGAACTCATTGGAATCTGATTTTACAAAATCTCATGAAGACGCACTGTTAAAAATTTATGTAAGGTTTCGCCCTGGAAATCCCCAACAAGTGGAGAAGGCGAAACAGCTATTTTATGATAAGTTTTTTGATGCGAAGAGATATCGTCTGGGGGCAGTCGGAAGATTTAGATTAAATAGAAAATTAGGGCACAATATTAACGAAGCCGTAATGACATTACAAAAGGAAGATTATGTAGAAGCCATACGGTATATAATGAAATTACGCAAGGGTGAACCTGGTGTCTCTATTGATGATATTGATAATTTGGGCAATCGAAGGCTTCGGTCTATAGATGAGTTGGCGGGTGAAGAATTACGCAAGGGATTTCTGAAATTGAGAAGAACCGTGCAGGAGAGGTTAAGTGTAAAAGATTCTGAACAGCTAACGCCACGTTCTCTTGTAAACTCTAAAACTATTTTTTCAGCGATAGACTATTTCTTTAGCCGAAGTGAACTATCTCAGGTGTTAGATCAAACCAACCCCTTGGCGCAATTAACGCACGAGAGAAGATTGAGTGCGTTGGGGCCTGGAGGGTTGAATAGAAAACGGGCGGGGTTTGAGGTACGAGACGTTCATGTGTCACATTACGGCAGAGTTTGTCCAATTGAGACACCGGAAGGTACAAATATAGGTTTGATTGCATCTCTGAGTATTTATGCATCAACTGATGAATATGGGTTCTTGATAACCCCATATCGTATAATTGATAAAGGAAAGATTACTGAAAAAATTACATATCTTCGTGCAGACGAAGAAGAAAACAAGCTGATAGCTCCTGCAGATCTGCTAATCAAGGGCAAGGAAAAATTAGAAAAAGAGAATGTGTTATGTAGATATAATGGAGATTTCCAACAACAGAGTTTTAAAGATGTAAATTATATGGATGTATCCCCAAAGCAACTGGTAGGGGTATCTGCTAGTCTAATTCCTTTCCTTGAACATAGCGACGCAAATAGGGCACTGATGGGTTCTAATATGCAAAGGCAGGCAGTTCCGTTGTTAAAAACAGAGCCACCAATTGTGGCCACGGGAATGGAGAAGGTTGTTGCTCAAAATTCAAGCATGACAGTGCAGGCTGAGAACACGGGGGTGGTTACAAAGGTAACAGCTTGTGAAATTGTAATAAACGATAGAGATGTCTACGAACTGAGGAAATTTGTAGGGCTCAATGAAGGCACCTGTTTGAATCAGAAACCCATAGTTACTGAAGGACAGAAGGTAAAAAAGGGAGAGATTATTGCGGATGGCGCTGCGACGTGTGATGGAGAATTGAGTCTGGGTAAAAATGTGCTGGTAGCTTTCATGACATGGGATGGGTATAACTTTGAGGATGCAATAGTTATCAGCGAAGCATTGCTAAAGGATGATCGATTTACTTCCATACATAGAGATGAGTTTGAAGTAGAAATTAGAGAGACAAAGCTGGGAAGAGAAGAATTTACGCGTGATATTCCTAATGTTTCAGAGAAGGCATTAAGAAATCTTGATGAAAATGGCGTAATACGCACTGGAACAAAGGTAAAACCAGGGGATATCCTGGTAGGTAAGATCGCACCAAAAAGCAGGAGCGAGTTGTCTCCTGAAGAAAAATTGTTGCACGCTATTTTTGGTCGTGCGGGTGAAGATGTAAAAAATGAATCGCTGGAAGTGCCATCTGGCATGGAGGGTATCATTATAAATACCCAGGTATTTTCAAGAAAGTCTTACCTCTCCGATGATAAAAGACAAAAAATATTGCAAGAAATAAATGATATTGAAACGAAGTACGATGAACAAATCTCAAAAGAATTTGTCAAAATGTTAAAAGCAATAGATGAAGAGATTAAAGAACCTTTGGCAGATATACAGACCGGACAGATATATGCTATTGAACGCGGTATGTCGCCGAAAGCAATTCTCCTGTTAGAAGAACGTTTTGACATCGAAAATATAGAGTTTAGCAATAAAAAGAAAAAGGAAATGGCATTAGAAATAAGTAGTGAATATTGTGAAAAGATTGAGTTATTGAAGGATGATAGAGATAGGAAGATTAATCATTTAAAACGGGGCGACGAATTGCCAACTGGAGTGCTGGAGCTTGCCAAGGTATCGATTGCCACAAAGAGAAAGTTGTCGGTGGGTGACAAGATGGCGGGTAGGCACGGGAATAAAGGAGTTATTTCTAAGATTCTCCCTGAAGAGGACATGCCATTTTTAGCAGATGGAACACGAGTGGAAATGTTGTTGAATCCGTTAGGTGTGCCTTCCAGAATGAATGTGGGGCAGATACTTGAGACTCATTTGGGATTCGCAGCAAAAAAATTAGGGTTCAGAACGGTAACACCAATTTTCGAGGGCGCAACAGAAGAGAAAATTCAGGAAACCCTGAAAGAAGCTGGTTTGCCTGAAGATGGTAAATCTGTTTTGTTCGACGGGCGTACGGGAGAACCTTTAGAGCAAAAGGTTACCGTAGGCTATATGTATATGCTCAAGCTGCATCATCTGGTAGACGAAAAAGTACATGCAAGGGCAACAGGTCCGTATTCGTTAATAACGCAGCAACCGTTAGGTGGAAAGGCAAGATTTGGCGGTCAGAGGTTTGGTGAAATGGAAGTATGGGCGCTAGAAGCATATGGCGCAGCGCACAATCTGCAGGAATTGCTTACCGTGAAGAGTGACGATGTTGAGGGAAGGACAAAGATTTATGAGTCGATGGTAAAAGGTGAGAACACCTTAGAAGCCGGGACCCCTGCATCGTTTGAAGTGCTTTCTAACGAAATTGCTGGCTTGGGTTTGAGCTTGAAATTAGAGAAGACAAAAATGGAAGTTTTAAAAGACTAACACTAAGAGTGCTAAAATGACTGATATTGTGTACGATAAAATTAATGAATATAGTTCTGTGAAAATATCTCTCGCATCGCCGGAAGATATCAGAAGCTGGTCTTATGGCGAAGTAAAAAAGCCAGAAACGATTAATTATCGTACCTATAGAGCAGAAAAGGACGGTTTGTTTTGTGAGCGTATTTTTGGACCGGAACGCAATTGGGAATGTTTTTGTGGAAAATATAAAGGAATAAAACATAAAGGTATTATCTGTGACCGATGTGGTGTAAAGATTACCCATTCGCGTGTTAGAAGAAAAAGGATGGGGCATATTAATTTGGCTGCGCCTATTGTCCATATCTGGTTCTTTAAAGCAATGCCGTCCCGATTAGGCACGCTTCTGGGAATGAAGACCACCTCTTTGGAAAGGATTATTTATTTTCAAGACTACGTGGTAATTGATACCGGGAGTACTCCTCTGAAAGAATATCAAATGCTTAGCGAAGAGGAATATAAGGTAACTAAGGAAAAGTATGGTGAACAGTCCTTTAAGGCAGGAATGGGTGCAGAGGCGATACGAACACTCTTGCAAAAGCTCGATTTGGTGACGTTATCAAACGAACTTCGGGAGGAACTGAATCAGACGAAATCCAAACAACGTGCGAAAGAAATCATTAAAAGACTTGAGATTGTAGAGGCGTTTAGAGACTCTGGAAATAAGCCAGAGTGGATGGTTCTCAGTGTTGTTCCAGTTATTCCGCCCGATTTAAGACCGTTGGTTCTTTTAGAAAGTGGTAATTTTGCTACATCCGATCTCAATGACCTTTACAGGCGGATTATTAATAGAAATAATCGTCTAAAAAAGTTAATCGATCTGAATGCGCCTGAAGTAATTATTAGAAACGAAAAAAGAATGTTGCAACAGGCAGTCGACGCCTTGTTTGATAACACCAGGGGAAAACGCCCTGTGTTGGGCAGTAATAACAGGCCTTTGAAATCATTAACCGATATGATAAAAGGCAAGCAGGGGCGCTTCAGAGAAAACTTACTTGGTAAAAGAGTCGACTATTCGGCTCGTTCTGTGATCGTCGTAGGCCCTGAGTTGAAATTGCACCAATGCGGTTTACCGAAGAAAATAGCGTTGGAATTATTTCAGCCATTTATTATACGGAGACTAAAAGAGCTAGGGCTTGCGGATACGATTAAAAGTGCAAAGAAAATGCTGGGCCGCAAGGATAAGGAAGTTTGGGATATTCTTGATGAAGTAGTAAAGCGGCATCCTGTGCTGCTCAATAGAGCGCCAACATTACATAGAATGGGTATTCAAGCCTTTGAGCCTATACTTGTAGAGGGTAATGCTATTAAATTGCATCCGTTGGTTTGCCGTGGTTTTAACGCAGATTTCGACGGCGATCAGATGGCTGTCCATCTTCCTCTTTCAATTGAGGCACAGGCAGAAGCTGTTACGTTAATGTTATCTACGAATAATATCTTTTCCCCGGCTTCAGGCGAACCGATCATAACGCCAACTCAGGACATTGTATTAGGGTGTTCTTATCTCACCCTGAGTTTACAAGGCGAGTCTGAGGAAAAGCTTCAAAGGTTTAGTGGTACTGACGAGGTAGTATATGCGTTATCTGTAAAAAAAGTTCGTTTGCATACAAAGATTGAGATAAGGCTGAAGCAAACAAAGATTATTAAGGATAAAGCAGGTGCTGAAGAATCTAAAAATGGTTTATGCAAAACGACAGTTGGGCGTGTTATTTTTAACAGCATACTGCCGGAAGGGATGCCCTATTATAATTACACACTGGATTTGAAGGGTATTAGTAAAATAATTCAAGACTGTTATAAACTTCTGGGCAGGGAAAAGACAATTACTTTATTGGATGATATTAAAGAAACCGGTTTTAAGGCATGTACAAAAGCGGGACTCTCATTTTCAATAACCGACATAAAGATGCCGGCAAAGAAGCAGGAAATTATTGATAAAACTCAGGAAGAGATTGAACGAATACAAAAATTATACCGAAAGGGAATTATCACGGAAGGTGAAAGATATAATCAAATTATAGATATGTGGACCTATGCCGGTGAAAGGGTTGCCGAGGAGATGTTGAACGAACTTAAAAACGATGTAAGAGGCGGGAAACCCTATCTAAATCCGGTGTACTTAATGTCCTCATCTGGCGCAAGGGGTAGTTCACAGCAGTTGCGACAGCTTGCAGGTATGCGTGGTTTGATGGCAAAACCTTCCGGAAAGATTATTGAAACACCGATAAAGGCCAATTTCAGGGAGGGACTGGGTGTACTTGAATATTTTAGTTCCACGCATGGAGCCAGAAAAGGGTTGGCGGATACTGCTTTGAAGACTGCAGATTCTGGTTATTTAACGCGTAAATTAGCAGATGTTGCTCAAAACGTAGTGATAACAGCACAAGATTGCGGCACTACAAATGGTATTACAAAGAGTGTTGTTTACCGTGGTGAAAAGGTTGAGGTACCTTTAAGTAAGTCAATAACTGGGCGCGTTGCCAGAAACAATATTGTCGATTTGGTAAAAGACGAAGTAATAGTAAAGGAAAACGAATTAATTACCGAAGAAAAAGCAAAGAGGATTGAGTCCTTGGGGTATGAGAAAATTAAAGTCCGTTCAGCCTTGACTTGCGAATTATCTTTGGGGCTTTGTGTAAAATGTTACGGAATGGATTTGTCGAGAGGGAAATTGGTTGAAGAGGGTATGGCCGTTGGAATTA
>DBJWYX010000126.1:0-7248 GCA_052360825.1 Candidatus Wunengus sp. YC64 | reverse complement strand
CCCATAGCCCTTGCCGTAACTATCACGGGATAAGCCCCCGTTTTTAGTTTCAGTTCTTTTTCTGCTAGTTTCAAATCCCGTAATGCCTTATCGACATGTTTATCGAGGTCGGTTACCAGACTTTTTGAACCTTCTCCTTCGCCAATCCAGAGCAAACTATGTCCTTTCACCTGCAATATTTCTATGCCTATGCCGAATGATGTGGAGGCGATGGAAATATCCAGTCCCTTGGAATTAATGAGCCGTCGCATACCGTAACCTTTGCCAAAACCAACGCCGCATTCATAGCTGGAATTCACCGATAAAGCCTTCTCGATAGCTTCTTTTCCGATGTCAACACATTTGTTGATAGGATAGTCTATGACACGCTGGTCAAGTACGGCAACCTTTGGGAAGTTGTTTTTCGAAGGGAAGTCAAAGGCGGCAACCTGACCGAACTTTGCGCTTTCTATGGCATTGGCAACCAGTTTTTCAGGTTTCCTGAAATCTGTGGTGCTGGAAAACCCAATCCGTCCATCCTTGATGACACGGAGTCCGATACCACGGATAGATTTTGTGTTTACACATTTTAGCTTATTATTTTCGAAACTAACCGACCGTGTCTCGCCTTCTTCGTAAAGCACTTCAGCAGATGGTGTATGTTTTACAGCTTGTTCTAATATTTTTTCTTCAATTTTATTCATTGATTTAATCCCTTTTCAATTTAAAACTAGCGGTTTTGTCTTCTTTTGCTTCTCCAAGTCCTTCTGTCTTTATACGCAAACGCAGATCGTTGGCGCTATCGGCATAGGCAATGGCATTTTCATAACTGACCTTGCCTTCCTTATAAAGATTGAATAACGATTGGTCAAAGGTTAACATGCCTTCTTGTGTTCCTTTTGACATCGTATCTTTTAATAAACCAATTTCCTTCTTGATAATAAGGTCTTTGATCCTGGGCGTATCAAGCAGTATTTCAAAGGAAGCAACCCGTTTTTCGTCCTTTGCCGGCACAAGCCTTTGTGAAACGATAGAACGCAGATTCAGTGAGAGTAACAGATATATTTGCTCATGGCGTTCTGATGGGAAAAAGTTTATTATTCTTTCTATTGCCTGATTGGCATTGTTGGCGTGGAGAGTTCCCAGGCAAAGATGACCTGTCTCAGCAAAAGTAATAGCAGATTCCATGGTTTCGGTATCGCGGATCTCTCCAACAAGAATGACATCCGGCGCCTGACGCAGGGTATTTTTAAGCGCATCGCCAAATGATAAAGTATCTATGCCTACCTCTCTTTGGGTTATGACGGATTTTTTGTGCGGGTGCACAAATTCCACAGGGTCTTCTACGGTAATGATATGTCCCGAACTATTGGTATTTCTATAATCAATCATTGCCGCCAGGGTGGTTGATTTTCCCGATCCTGTCGCACCGACTACAAGCACCAGACCTCTCTTTGTCATCACGATATTTTTGAAGATTTGCGGAAGGTTCAAATCATCAATGGTCTTGATATTGATTTTTATTTGCCGGATGACAAGACCTATATTTCTCCTTTGAAAGAAGACGTTTACGCGAAACCGCCCCAGTTCCGGATAATATAAGGCCAGGTTCATCTCCATTTTCTCATAAAAATCCTTTCTTTGTTTATCATTCATGATACTTTCTGCAAGCAGGCGGGTATCTTCGGTAGTCATGTTTTTAGCGCCAAAAGAGGTGTTGATACCCTCTTTGCGGTAAATAGGGGGGATGTCTACGGTAATGTAAATATCCGAGGCATCCAGACGGACCATTTCCTGTAATAGTTCCTTAATTTCCATAGTAAATTAGGGTGGGTTTTAAAAGACAAAAACCCAACGACTATTCTTTACCCACCCCTCAATCCCCTCCCAAGAGGGGATTTCTCAAATTCCCCTCTTGAGAGGGGCTAGGGGTGTGTTATTTATTACAAAACAAAAAAGATTGAAATTTCTGAACATTAAAATCTGTAATGGTTTTACCATTCTTTCGGTTTAAATCCCTTGGTATTCATAACCTCCATGAGTTTGTCTCCTACTGCAAGCACTAAAAATCCTGACCTCTCTGCAAACTTTATCACATTCTCGTCTACATACAGGCTTGCCAGTACTCCTATGATTTTATTTTTCTCATACTCCGGAAAGTAATCCCTGAATTCCTCAATATCCTTTATAAAATCTTTTACGTCTTCGCTGTCTAAAGTACTCTTTGTTTCGTCAACAAAGACACAGTCACCCGCCACTGCAATGGCATCGTATTCTTTTGATCTTCCGTCAGTGAGTTTCTTTTTCCTTCTCACCATCAAGTCCGTTACTTCAAGGCCAAACACTTCTTTTACTATCCTTGGTATGCTTGGCGCTACGAGGTCTTCGGTTATTGTGCCGAGCTTTTTAGCCATCTCTCCCCACTTGATGTTCATCTCCCTTATCTGCTGTCTGTTTTCTTCTTTATAGTTTAGCATTTCATTCTTAGATTCCCTGCGTTCGGCTTCGGTACGCATCTGTGATTCCTTTAATTCTCTGAGTCCTGCCTCGGTTTGTATATGTGATTCCTTTAATTCTCTGAATCCTGCTTCGGTGCGCATATGGGATTCTTGCATCTCATCCTTAAATTCCCTGAGTTCTGCTTCAGTGCGCATGTGGGATTCATTTACACTGACAATAAAATCTTGTACTGCTCTTTCGATTCTGTCGATTCTTTCTTCTGTTATGGGCATTTAACACCTCCTTCTTATCCGGTATCACGTCCTTAATGCTATTTAATACCGCTCAGTACACTCGGACTGCTCACCAGTCTTTCAATTGCTTCCCTGGTTACCAGCTCTTTCTGATAGAGTTCGATCAACGCCTGATCCATTGTCTGCATGCCATATTGTTTTCCTGTCTGCAAAGACGACGGGATTTGCGCAATCTTGTTTTCTCTGATCAGATTTCTTACGGCCGGCGTGCCAATCATGATTTCTAATGCAGCAACCCGTCCATTCCCGTCTTTTCGTTTTAAGAGTTGCTGGGTCAAAACAGCCTGGATAGATTCCGAGAACATTGTGCGTACCTGTTCCTGTTGTTCCGGTGGAAATACGTCAATTATCCTGTCAACTGTTTTGGGTGCGCTGGATGTGTGTAATGTGCCAAAGACCAGGTGACCGGTCTCGGCAGCGGTAAGCGCCAGAGATATGGTCTCGAGGTCCCTCATTTCGCCTACCAGAATAACATCGGGGTCTTCGCGCAGGGCAGACCGCAGGGCGTTGGCAAAGCTATGGGTGTGAAGTCCCAACTCCCGTTGATTAACGAGGCAGTTTTTTGACTGATGCACAAATTCAATAGGGTCCTCGATGGTAAGGATATGACATTTTTCCTCGCGGTTGATAAGGTCAATCATTGCCGCCAGAGTCGTTGATTTACCGCAACCCGTAGGGCCTGTCACAAGAACGAGTCCCTTTTCTTTTTTTGTCAGGTCCCCTGCGATTTTTGGCATATTGAGCTGTTCCAGGGTGGGGATGACCGTAGGTATCGTTCTGAAAACAATGGATTCTCCTCTGCTTTGCAAAAAGGCATTTACCCTAAACCGCCCGGTATCGCCCAATGCAATGGCAAAATCCAACTCATGATGTTCTTCATACGTCTTTCGCTGTTGATCGTTTAAGATGTCATAGAGTATCTTATGTACGTCTTCTTTATTCAACAAGGGGACGTCAATCTTCCTCATATCTCCATGGATGCGTATCATAGGTGGTTCGCCTGAGCTTATATGAATGTCCGAGGCATTTTCTTTTTTAGCGAATTGAAGAAGTTCTAAAATTTCCATAGGGTGTATGTTTAACAGGTAAAAACTTTCTCGTTGAGCACGAGCAAATAATTCGGTTCATTATATTTTCTCAATGAGTGTGTTTCCCTTTATGTTCCTGTCTACGTGAGACAAATAATACTACCAGGGCTAGTATGATGCATCCTGCAAGCATGATATAGAGACTCGTCATGGTTTATTCCTCCTCTGCGGGTATAGTGAAATAAGCAACTATGAACAATATTATAACGGCAAAGATAATAAGTATGGCAGACAGAGGCGTAAGCTTGTTTGTAAGGATGCCACCAATAAGCCCTATGGTCAATAGATATTTTGTAACATCCATAAGCATTTTGCCAGCCTCATAACGCCGTTTTGAGTATTTCATATTGATTTAAATTTTTGTACAAGAAGAAGTTCTAAAATTTCCATTTATCTTCCACCAATAACAACATTTCGTATTCGGACGTGTGGCCCGCCATCACTGACACGCAAGGGTGACTGCCCACCCTTACCGCAGCCTCCTAGCCCACCGTGTATTTTGAGGTCGTTTCCAATGGCATCGATATTCATAAGGGTTTCAAACACATTTCCCGTGAGAACAACATCGCGGACTTTTTCCTGTATTTTTCCATTTCGTATCATATAAGCTTCTTCGGCGCTGAAGGTAAACATTTCCATATTCGTCTGTCCACCGAGGGCGCCGATGGCATAAACTCCGTTATCAACTTCGGAGAGCATCTTTTCAAAGGTGTAATTACGGGATTCCATATAGGTATTGGTCATGCGCACAATGGGCGCATGGGCATAGCTTATGGCGCGTGCGTTGCCTGTGGGTTTTTCATTCATCTTGGCAGCCGTTTCTCTGGAATGGAGGCGATTGGTCAAAGTACCATTTTTAATAAGATAGGTTTTTTGCGTTGGAGTGCCTTCGCTGTCGTATTTATTGTATCCTGCTTCGCCAACCAGAGAGCCGTCGTCTATAATGGAAAGCTCATCGATCCCGAAGCGTTTGCCAATAACCATAATTTCCCGCATCTGTGCGTTTTCATAAATAAAATCGGCCTCGCTGAGATGTCCAAATGCCTCGTGGACGAAGACACCGCAAAGCTTGGGGTCGATAATAACGGTATATTTGCCCCCCGTTACGGGTTTTGCCGTGAGCAGGTCGACGGCGCGTTTGGTTACTTCCTCGCATTTTTGCTCCTGATTTTGGACATTGTTAAAGCCTCTCAGATCACCCACGGAATGATAAGCCTGTTGCACATTCATGCCGTCTCGTGCCATTGCCATGAGCGAAATGCCGCAAAAAATAGTTTCCTGCACAATAAAACTTCCATTCGAGTTGGCGAAATATAACGTTCCATGAGAATCTACGTACCGTACATTCGAGGTTTGTATTTGCTTCGAGGAGAGTATCATGTTGTTGTATTTATTACAAATAGCCTGTTTGTCGGTTAATGATATATCGGCAGGGTCTATATCTACCTTTGTTTTCACATGATCGTTTATCGCCGGTACCGGAGCAAGCTGGCTTTCTTTCGTGCCAACGAACCGTGCCTGCTCGCAGGCCATGTCCACGTATCTTGGGAGATTCTCTATATCGTTAAAGGCAACAAATCCCCAACCGCCTTTAACCAACGCCCTCACACACCCTCCAAAGGCGGTATTTTCACCGATATTTTCAAGTTCTTTTCCCACGTAAGTAATCCCTGTGCTGACGCCTTCATGGACTCTTATTTCCACATAGTCTGCTTTTGCCGTTTTCAGGGCATTTTTTATCTGTTTTTCCATTTTAGGTTGATCCTTTACTTAATTTATCATTTTTTCAAAGGCCTCTTCATCAAGAACATACACGTTAAGTTCTCTGGCCTTGTCCAGTTTGGATCCCGGCTCTTCGCCCGCGACAAGGTAATCTGTCTTTTTACTCACGCCGGACAGGACGCGTCCGCCCAGGCTCTTGATGAGCGTTTCGGCTTCCTTGCGAGAGTATTTTTGTAATGTGCCGGTAACAACAAAAGATTTTCCAGAGATTTTTGGGTTCTTTCCTGATTTTTGAGTTGCAAGCTTTCTGGTATTAACTCCACCTGCTTTCAGTTTTTTAATGATTTCTTGTGTATGTTTGTTTTGAAAAAACCTTAAAATGCTTTTTGCAACGACAGGCCCGATTTCGTAAATTCCTTCCAGCTCTTCTTGTGTTGCATTTGCCAGTTTATCCAGGGTATCAAAGCGCTCGGCCAGTACCTCTGCGGTATGTGTGCCAACATTCAGTATACCCAGGGCGCAGATCAGGCGGTCCAGATCCCGATGCTTGCTTTCTTCGATTGCATGTATCAGGTTTTGTGAAGACTTTTCACCCATCCGCTCTAAGGTTGTCAGATTTTCGTACCTGATGTAATAAATATCAGCATAATCTTTTACAAAACCTTTGTCAACCAATTGTTCAACGAGCGCAGGGCCCAGTCCTTCTATATCCATTGCGTCCCGCCCGGCAAAATATTGAATGCGTCTTTTCACCTGTGCCTGACAGAATGGATTGTGGCAGCGCAGGTATACCTCCGTGTCGTCTCTGACAACCTTTTCTTTGCATTCAGGGCAGGTGGAAGGCTCTGTAAAAGGTATTTCAGTTCCTTTCCGTTTTTCTTTTAACACGGTTACTACCTGAGGAATAATCTCGCCTGCCTTTTGTAATATGACATGGTCTCCTTCCCGTATATCCTTTCTGCGAATTTCATCAAAGTTGTGTAAGGTGGCGCGACTGACGGTGGTTCCTGCCAGAAGGACGGGGGTAAGGTTGGCTACGGGCGTGAGCGTGCCTGTTTTCCCTACCTGTACAACAATCTCTTCTATTTTTGTAACAGCTTGTTCCGGCTGAAATTTAAAAGAGATTACCCAGCGAGGCGCCTTGCTCGTAGTGCCTAATTGGTCATGAAGGTCGAGAGAATTGACCTTTATGACCATTCCATCAACCATGTAATCCAGCGCTCCCCGTCGTTTGTCCCATTCATTGCAATAACGAATGACCTCTTCAACATTTTTGCATAATCGGGTATGAGGATTTACCGGGAGGCCAAATCCACGGATGAATTCCAGACACTGAATATGTGTCTTCAGTTCAAGCCCTTCGGAATATCCAATTGCATAAGCAAAGAGGCGCAGTCGCCTTTGTGCTGTAATGCGTGGGTCGAGTAGTTTCAGCGAACCAGCGGCGGCATTCCTGGGATTGGCAAATTGAGGTTCGCCTTCTTCTTCCCTTTCTTCGTTCAGCCTCTGAAATTCCTTATTCGGCAGGTAGATTTCGCCCCTGATTTCGATACTGGACGGGACTTTCGGCTTTTTGTCTATAGGTTCTAGCTTGAGCGGAATCTGCCGGATAGTTTTAAGATTCGCGGACACGTCATCTCCTTTAAAGCCGTCACCCCGTGTAGCCCCTCGTGCAAAGAGACCGTTTTCATACCAGAGGGTAATTG